>JAMOBJ010000001.1:300000-399770 GCA_039908095.1 Nitrospirae bacterium YQR-1 | reverse complement strand
GCATCTTTGCCGTCCCTGACATGGTCTGTACGGCAAGTTTCAGGGATATTTCCCTGCTTAACCCAAGAGCCATCCCGATTACAGTACCGCCGCCGGAGCCCGCTAAAAATGCTACCGCCAGTTTAACCGAGACATTTCCCAGCTTCTTATGTACCGTGGTTCCCATTATCGCTTTGGCAAATATATGAAAAACGTCTGTGCCCACAGCCAGTATTCCTTTGACCCCCGCCGCCATAAGCGCCGGTGTTATGATAAACCCGCCGCCGGCTCCGATACACCCTGTAATCAGCCCTGCCGCCAACCCTACAGCTATGGATACAAAGAAAATCAGGTTTGAGTAAAATGCCGGCGCATACGCCTCCTTGCTCCCTATCATATCCCCTGCATTGAGAACGCTTACCAACAGTATTGGTAACAAGGAAACGAGTAAAATAAGCATTTTCTTGCGGTTTTTTATAATACTCATCGAAACCTCATAGTCCCACCGGGCGTGCTCCGCCGAGGCGGCACGTAAAAAAACATACATTTTTCTGCAAAATCCCATTAAATCCTCCTTTATTGATTTTTTACATAAATTTACACTTAGAGCCTGATACTCGCAGAATAGACAGCAAAACATGTGCCAGCTATAACATGCTGATATTAAAAGATAAAATAATTCGCCGACTGTGGGTTACTGCAACATTTTGTTGCACTACTGAAAAATGAGGCTAAAATGGCGACACACCAAGGCGCAACAAAATGATGCGTGCATCATTTTGTTGCTGTTGCGTTTCAGTAAAAGAATATGGCTCTTTTATCCGTTGGAGTCATTTTCTTTAGAGGGTTTTGGCGGCTCTACAGAGGGTTTTGGTGGCTTTACCGGCGGCATTGGCCGTGGGTTATCCACCGACGGGAAGCCCTTTCCAGTTTTTACCCCTGATGCTTCTAAAACTTGTGCTTTATCCAACGTGTTATCTAACATCTACTCCTCCTTAATCGGATATTTGCCGTTAAAGTACGTGTCTGCTTTTTGCCTTGCCTTTTCTAGTGTTTTTACTTTTTCCGGTAAAATAATACCTTTTAAATGATTGTGTTGAGCTTTTAGTTTCTTTGTCATGAGCTCAGCAGTAAGTTTGTTTATTTCCTCAATTGTTAGTTCGCCATTGGCAACATTAAACCACTTTATCTCTGCAACTAATAATAAATCCTCAAGTTCACGCACTAAACCCGGCATAGCCTTAAGTCTTGCCTTATATGGTAAAAATTTACAGATGATGCCAACTGTTTGCAATATTACAATAAGACCACCTAAAATTACAGCATATACAGGATCGTTTTTCTTATATACCAATATTGGTACAAGGACACTTGACGCTATTGCTAAAATAATAGTAAAAGTCTTATCGTAAAACTCAGATTCTTGTAAATACAACTCAAAGTAGTTTAATTGGACTTTTGAAATATAAAACTCATTCCAGTACTGTTGCTGAGACATTTTTACCTCCATAATTTATTACTAAAACACTGTAAGGTTAAAAAGTTTAGGGCTTTTTATACAGTGCTGTCATTAATCAGCTCTAACAGTCTGTTTCTGCCTGCAATAAGGATGGAAGGCGGCACAGGCCACTGCTCAAGAACCATCATGCCGGTAAAATTCCTCTTTTTCAGCCGCTTTATAAAACATTTCATTCCAAGAGGGTTTTCAGATGAGGGTCCTGTAAAAATTGCCAGATGGCTGTCAACATCGCCGTAGTTTTCATGAATGTGCAGATGTATTATCGGCACAGTCTCCAAAAGCGAGTCAATATATTTAATAAAATTATTTCTGGTGTCGTAAAAAACGTTTGCATGACCTATGTCCAGACACATTCCGACATGTTTGGTACTTATTGATTTACACATTGATAGAACTGTAAAAAACTCGTTAAAGTCCCACGGCGCCGTAGTGGTTGTGTTTTCAATTGAGAGTTTCAACCCATGCTTTGCCGTTAACTCAATAAGTGGGATTACAGCTTGAGCAAAGGCCTGTATCCCCTGTTCGGTAAACATATGTATGTTTATAAGTGTAGCTCCGATATCGAGTGCAAAATCAAGTGTGGTGGCAAATCGTTCAGCGCCGTCATTACTCAGAGGATTAAACGTGACCGGTGCATGAACGGAAAGCTCTATGCCATGCATCAGTGCCTTAGTGCGTATCTCACACCGCTGCAGACCGGTAATTTCATGTTCAAGCCAGCCCTGTCCATAATCTTTTTTATCGGGAAACCACTCAAAGGAGTCAAAGGAGTGCTCTATTGCATAGTTAAAAGGAGTTTCAGGTGACTGTGATGAAAATGCCGTTTGATTGCCTATTCTGATCTGTCTCAGGCACACTTTAATGGCTGTATTTGACTGTTTTTATATAATCTGTAAATTTTGTCATTTTTATATCCGGATAGCTGACGCCGGAGTCTATACAATTGTCGGGAATGGCGGCACTGCTGCCCCGTATCCATATGTAACTTGCAAGTTGTGCAGAGATTAATCTGAAAAAATCCCTCTCCTCCTTCGCCTCTGCAATAGTCTTCTGCAGTTGCTCGTCGCTTACAGGAATTCTTTCTACCCGTTGGCCGAAGACTGATTCAAATATCTGGATCATTTCATTTTGGGAAATAGTGTCACCTGTTACATGGATGTGTTTATAAAGCATTTCAGGGTCATCAACTGCTCTGACCGTAACCCTTGCAACATCCCTTGTCAGAGTTAAAGCAGCCTTTTTATCACCTGTGCCATAGACATCAACAAACTGCGGAAAAGGAGGGTTGGTTTCAGGGTAAGAAAGCATCCCTAGATTGACGGCATACCACTGCATTAAGCATCCGGCATATATAAACGTATATCCAATTTTACTGTCCCACACAGCCTCATGAACGCGAAGTTTCACGTCAATAACATTGGAAATACCAACACCGACATAGTATGGGTTTAAGCCGTAGTCAGAGGGAATAAATCTCTGCACACCTGCCTGCGCAGCAATATTTATAAGGTCGGTTTGTTTGTGTGCTGCATCAAAGCTGACAGCACTTATGACGGCACTTACCCCCTCCGTGGCTTTTTTTAAAGATTCCGTATCCTCAAGGGAACCCTCGAGTACTTGCACACCTTTAGCCCTCAGCGATGATACCTTTTTGGACTTCCGGTCATCTTTCAAACTGCCGGGACGCACCAGAACCCTCAAAAGCTTTCCCTGAGCCAAACACTCATCAGCTATTTCACTACCTAAAAACCCAAGCGCTCCAACAAGCAACACACTGCTTTGACCTGCCGGCCAGCCGGTTGTTGACATCTACCCCACCTCTTGTGTTTCCATTTTTATCGGCAACCTTTAGCCTCTTAAATTCAACCACGTATAATTTACAACATTATATATGAAAGTGTCTATTTTTTTTCATTTTTTTTTCCCTATTTTACTAAAAATATAAATATTTTTTTGTGATATAATATTTTCGATTTAGTGCATATTCAGAAGGCTACTTTTCGATGAAAGAAAAAACAACCGAAAGGATTCATATCGGCCATAGAAAGCGGCTGCGACAGAGGTATATAAAGGCCGGACTCAGCTCTTTTGCCGACTATGAGGTACTGGAGTTACTCCTTACATATACCCGTATGCAAAGGGATGTGAAGCCTGAAGCCAAGAAATTAATAAAAACCTTCGGAAATCTGGCCGAAATACTGGACGCTCCCATAGAGCGCCTGCTTGAGACAGAGGGCATAGGTATTCAGAGCGCAATTTTAATAAAACTTGTCAAAGACTTAAGCACTAAATACTTATATGAAACGCAGGTTTTCAAAAAGGCAATAAACAATGCCTCTGAAGTTGTGGACTATTTAAGGGCAAAGCTCGGCGCTAAAAAAAGGGAAACTGTTCTGACGTTGTTTTTAAATTCTCAAAATAAAATTATCCGTGAGGATATAATAAGCGAGGGGGTAGTTAACTACGTATATGTCCACATGAGAAACATATTTGAAATTGCATTGAAGTATGACTCCACGGCCATCATCTATGTTCACAACCATCCGGATGGAAAACTTGAACCATCTGCAGAAGATATTAAGCATACACAGCAGCTTGTTGATACCGCCTCACACCTCTCTATCGCAATTCACGACCATATAATCGTAAACAAGTATTCCTATTTCAGCTTCAGAGAAAGAGGATTATTATAAAAAATGGACAGAAGCTCTCTGGAAATTTCAGCAATATATGAAATAAGCAAAATACTGGGCTCATCGCTTGATATTACAAAAACTCTTAAAAACGCACTAAAGGTTCTTTCCGTGTTTCTGGATATAGAAAGAGCCGCCATTGCACTTAAAGAAAAAGGACAACTTATTATAAAAGCGGCACACGGATTTACTGCAGAAGAGATAAAAAACTCTAAATATTTCCCTGCGGAGAGCATTGAGGCAAACGTGGCAAAATCCGGCTACCCTGTAGTGATTCCTGACGCTGCAGACGTACCGCAGGGTTCAGAAAAATTCATTCGCTTTGGTGTACAATCTGTTGAAAAGAAAGCCTTTTTATGTGTTCCCATGAAATTAAAAAAAGAAATAATCGGGGTTTTAAGTGCCAACAGAATTTACAGGTCAGCCAAAGTTTCTCTGGATGATGACCTGCGCCTTCTTAAAATCATAGCCTCCCTGATAGCCCAGTGGACAGAGCTCTCTAAAGAGGTACAAGTGCAAAAGCAAGCCCTGATACAGCAACGGGAATCCCTTAAAACAGAGCTTAAGGGTAAGTACCGGATTGACAACATAATGGGTGGCTCAGGGGCTATGCAGGATGTCTTTGAAGCCGTGCACAGGGTGGCAAAAACAAAGGCTACCGTTTTGATAACCGGAGAGAGCGGCACGGGAAAGGAACTCATAGCCCGGGCCATTCACTACATGGGTAAGCAAAGCAACGGAGCCTTTATAAAGTTCAACTGTGCATCAATTCCGGAGGGACTCCTTGAGGCTGAGCTTTTCGGCCACGACAAGGGGGCATTTACAGGAGCAATGGCTGTAAAAAGGGGACGCTTTGAACTTGCCCACAAGGGCACCATATTTCTTGACGAAATCGGGGATTTAAGCATAGGGCTTCAACCTAAGATTCTGCGTGTCTTACAGGAGCGTGAATTTGAACGCATCGGGTCGGAAAAAACCATCAAAGTTGATGTCAGGGTGATAGCGGCAACGTCAAAGAATCTTCAATTACTTGTATCTCAAAACAGTTTCAGAGAAGACCTCTACTACAGGTTAAACGTGGTACCTGTCTGTTTACCACCTCTTAGGGACCGCACGGAGGATATCACTGAGTTAATTGAGCATTTTCTTAAAAAATTCAATACGGAAAACGAGCGGTCTGTGGAACTTAGCGATGAGGCCCTCAGCTTAATGAAACAGTACCGCTGGCCCGGAAACGTGCGGGAACTAGAAAACACAGTGGAAAGAATAGTTATTATGTCACCTGAGGATATAATCAGAGCAAAACATCTGCCTCTTAATATAAGAGTGCTGAATCAGCAGGCCTCCGGCGGTTTTTCTAATAAGCATACTGCAGCACTGTCGCTTACTGAGCTGGAAAGAGATAAAATAATCGAGGCTTTGAAAAATGCACACTGGGTTTATGCCCGTGCGGCTGACCTTCTTGGCATAACGCCGAGACAGATTGGATATAAGGTGAAAAAATATGGAATCAGAAAAGATATTTCATGACTGGCTGCTTATGTACTTAAAGCGGAAACTCTCAAGAGATTATACCGAAATTCTGACAAATCTCAATGAGGAAAATGAATTTGAGGGCATGTACCCGGACCTGATACTAAATAACTACGGTATGACGGTGGGAGTTGTAGAGGTGGAGACCGAGACCACCATAACGGCTGAGAGAGCCAAACGGTGGAAACAGCTCTCAGGCAAAGGTGTAAAGTTAATTGTAATGGTACCGGAGAGGACTAAGCAAAAAGTGATGAGCCTTCTTTGGGATGAGGGCATAGCCGGTAGTGTAGCCCTTGGCGGCTATGATTTGAAAATCAGTATGCCGTAGGAGACCTCGATATGAAGGTTAAGTGTGTGTGTTGTCAGAGCAGTTAAAGTCCTTGCCATTTAGAGATATATTAATTTATAATTAAACGTAATTAGTTTTTCGATAAAGGCTATGCGGGGGGTTATGACAGGTTTTATCGGCGGTGGTAACATGGCGGAAGCTCTTATAAAGGGGTTAATTGCAAAGGGTTTTAATGATATTTTAGTTTCAGAACCTGCTCAGAAAAGATGTGACTATTTAAGAGCACACTATCAAGTAAGAGCTCATTACGATAATATGGCGGTAATAAGTGACTCAGATATAGTTGTAGTAGCAGTTAAGCCGCAGAACATGCCGGAGCTAAGAGAGCAGCTTAAGGGAGCTGATTTTACCGGCAAAACAATTGTTTCAATAGTGGCAGGGGTAAAAATCGCAAATCTTAGGTCTGTGTTTCCCTCCGCCTGGATAGTGCGGGTGATGCCCAACACTGCGGCTTTGGTGCTTGAGGCAATGTCAGCGCTCTCTGTGGATGACTCGGTGCCCCTGCAGATACGGGACAGGGCGGAGGAGATTTTCTCGTCAATAGGGCAGGTTGTCTTTTTGCCGGAGGAGATGATGGATGCCGTAACGGCGGTGTCAGGAAGCGGACCGGCTTTTTTTGCTCTTTTTGCAGATAGTGTTACAGAGGCCGGGATGGCTCTTGGGTTAAGCAGGGAAATATCCCTGAAACTTGCCGTACAGACCATGTCAGGGACGGCAAAGATGCTCAGCAGTGGGCGGTTACCGGAAGAGTTAATTACAATGGTGGCATCCCCCGGGGGAACAACAGAGGCCGGCTTAAAAGTATTTGAGCAACGTGGATTTATAAATATTGTGTCGGAAGCCTTAACGGCCGCATCACGGAGAAGTGCTGAACTGGGTAAATGACACACACAGGGTCATGGTAGTGTTTGATAGTTATAATAAAGAGATAATTTAATGGCTTCAATATAAAACGGGAGGTGAAAGATATGTTTGTTGCCGGGCATTTTTTTATTTCTGTAGCAACCGTGGCGGATATTGTTTTGAGCGCCTATATGTGGATTTTAATTATATCGGCATTGATAAGCTGGGTAAATCCTGATCCTTATAATCCTGTTGTGAGGTTTTTGTATCTGGCTACAGAGCCCGTGTTAAGACCCATAAGACGCAAAATAGGCACCCTGGGCGGCATTGACATCTCACCGGTTATTGTTATTTTAATAATACGTTTTATACAGTCTTTTGTTATCAACGCACTTAAACAATTCGGCGGCAGATTGTTGTTTTAGAGGGAAGCGTCAAGTTAACTACAGCATCAATGACTCTTATATTTTCTCTCACACCGGATACACTGCATCTGCCGGGAGTCAAGTTTGGCATAAAGTAATTTTATTCACACACTACCAATTTTTATTAACCTTATCAAAAACTCCACCCCATCATCCACGTTTCTAACAGTCAGCGTACCGCCCATGTTTGTCTCAATTATTGTCTTTGACATGTATAGCCCAAGCCCTGTGCCTCCCTCATGTTTTTTGGTTGAGAAATAAGGCTCGTAGATTTTAGCAATTATCTCTTCCGAAATTCCCCCGCCATTGTCGGTTATTGAAATACTAATAGTATTATCCCCCAATTCAGAGATTACAATCTTTATCTGACCGGTAAAATCCGGGTTGTCACTTTTACGTCTGTTCAAAATCGCGTCTCTGGCATTATTTAAAATATTGAGGAGCACCTGCTTTAACTCATTAGGATAGCCCACAGTGATTAGGCTTGATTCTTCAGCAAATATTTCCGTGGATATTTCTATGTTGTCTTTTCTGTACACCCCCCCAAACATATACAACAACTCATCAACTGTGTTTTTTATATTAAAAGGGGAACCTTCTCTCTGTCCGGTAACAGGAAGTTTTTGAAATCATCAATCGTTCTTATCATAAAGGTAATTTGTTCCCTTGATGTTTTTACCATGTTATTTATATATTCTTCATCAAGTTCACCATATCTATATGCATCTTTTATATCAAATACATTAATGGATAAAGCGTTTAAAGGCTGCTTCCATTGATGGGCTATCATTCCAATCATCTCACCCATAGCTGCCATCTTAGATTGCTGAATCAGCAGTTGTTCTTTTTGAAGTCTGATGTTCATCTCATCGGCAACCATTCTCTCCAGCTCTTTTGTTAGAGACTGGAGCTGTGTTGTCTTACTATTGAGGGTCTCCTCCATGCCCTTACGCTCAGTAATATCTGTGGCTATGCCGCAGACGGCATATATTTGCCCTTGTGTATCAAACAAGGGAAACTTTATGGATATATAAATATGTATGCCGTCTTCATGAGGGACTATTTCTTCAAAACTTAAAGGCACATTCTTTTCCATCACTTCTATATCGTTTGCTCTGAAACTGTCCGCCGCCTCTTTTGGGAAGATATCGTGGTCGGTCTTGCCGATAACAGCGTCCTTAGATATATGAAAAAGCGTCTCATAGCGGCTGTTTATAAGCATATAACGGCCTTGTAAATCTTTTTGGAAAATGACTGCAATCGTGTTGTCTATTATCGCCTGGAGTTGATTGCGGCTCTCCGTCAGTGCTCTCTCCAGCTCTTTACGATAAATAACATATCTGTAAACAAGGTACAAAAATATGAGTGTTGCGATAATGAGGATAATAATGAGTGCCGATGTTACGATGCATTCATATTTCCACCCTTTAAGGTAATCATCTGCAGCAAGGCCTATAACAACAAACAGTGGATAGTCGGCTATTTTACGGTAAGAAACATATTTAGGTCTATTATCAAAGCTGGTTGGAGTAAAAAAAGTTCCGGAGGGTTGACCGGACTCAAACAGTTTTCTCAACTCAGAAGATATGTTTTTATTTCCAATATCAGTGCCAACCTCTTTAGGCTGCGGATATCTGGCGATGATTGCCATCTCACTGTCACGTAAACTGATTCCCCCGTGCCGGCCGATATCAATAGAGGCAAAAGCTTTAATTATGTGCTCCAAAGCAACATTTGCATAAACAATACCTCCAAAAGCGCCCTCAGGGCCATCTATACGGCGCGCAAGCACTATCACCCACTTCTTACTGATGTGTGCAAATACCGGTTTTGATATTATTAGCTTCAACTTAGGGTCGCTGTGCGCCGCAATGAAGAAATCACGGTCTGAGAGGTTTACTTTGGCGTCTTTAGGCACACCAAGGCCGTATCTTACAATTCCCTGTGCATCGGTTATTCTCAGGCTTTCAAGGTCAGGCAGATACCTTTGGTGTTTAGCCAAAAGTGCGGTTACCTCGTCTCTGTCAATTGTACCTTTACGCTTTTCATTATTGATCTCCTCTGCAATATCCATCAAAGTCAGGTCTATCATGTCAATAAATCCTTTTATATACTGCTCTAGTACCTGTGATAAATTTTGAGAAGTAGCAGCAGCCTGCTGCTCTGTCTGATGTTTGCTGTGGCGCAAATATCCTACACCCAAAATAACAACAAAGATATCAATCAGTAAAACACACAACACTACCATCCTCAAAAATATAGATAAAGAGGCTGCCGATTTTGTTATCTTAGATAAATCCGTCTTTAATCCCTTACTTTTCATCTGTCATCAACACCCAATCTCAATAGTAAACATTGTGCCACCCGCAACATCTTTGACATATATAATCCAGCCCTACACCAAGATGTTTATCCCCGGCCGCTATCAGAGCATCAGAATCCAGCGGTAGTGTTTACCTTAACTCCACTTAAAAGCGGTCTTGGCAACGGGAGTACACTACAATTTCAATCATCGCAGGCATCGCTGACATCAATTAAAGTAGTAGATACACTGTAGAGAAACTCTAAAAACTGCTCTTCTTTAATCGGTTTTATAAAATAACCTTGTACTGAGTATTCCTTTGCATGTGCCAGATAAGTATCTTCCGGCAGGGCGGTAATTACAACTATAGGAACATTTTGATCTATCTCTCTTATCTGTTTAATCATTTCAAAACCATTATGTTTAGGCATCAAAATATCTGTTAAAACTATATCAGGTCTGTATTTTTTAAATAGGCCCAATCCTTCTTTACCATCCACCGCCGTATAGACCTCTTTAAATCTTCTCTTTAGTGATTTTATGGATGCCTCTTTAACCATTGTTTCGTCCTCTGCGTATAGAAGAGTTACGTGTTGCTTTATTTTTTGCACACAGTCTTTTTTTAGTTTTTCTTTATCCGTCATAACATCACCCTGTTCATTGTTATCATAAATTCTGCGCCGCCTTCAATATTTCTCACTGTAAGTCTGCCGTCCATATTTGTCTCAATTATTGTCTTAGACATATACAACCCTATTCCGGTGCCGATTTCAGACGGTTTGGTTGTGAAATATGGTTCAAAGATTTTCTCTATTACAGCCTCCGGTATGCCGCCGCCGTTGTCACTTATTGTTATAGCAACGGCATGGTCTTCACTTTGTACAGTTATTTGGATTTTACCTTCTAAATATGTTCTGGTATTTCTGCTGCGTTTTGCGACAATGGCGTCTTTAGAATTGTTTATGAGGTTAAGTATTACCTGTTTAAATTCGTTTGGGTATCCATTACATTTTAGTTCGTTGTCTTTATTATATAGAAAATCTATAGAAATGCTGTTTTTCTTAAACATCTCTTTAAACATTGAAAGTATCTCTTTGATGGAGTTGACAACATTAAATATGGTTTTGTCCTTACTCGGCTTAAAAAAATTTCTGAAATCATCTATCGTTTTTGCCATAAAAGCGACTTGTTCGGTTGAAGTCTCAATCATTTTATCAATATATTCTTTATTAAGCTCGCCAAATTCATACGCATCCTGTATATCCTGTATGTTTAAAGACATGGCATTTAAAGGCTGTTTCCACTGGTGGGCAATGGCTCCTATCATCTCGCCCATTGCCGCCATCTTGGATTGCTGAATTAACATCTGTTCTTTCTGACGTATTTCATTTATTTTATCATCAACGACAAGTTCCAGTTTCTTATTTAACTGTGAGAGAATGTATGTCTTTGTTTTTAATTCATCCTCAAGCATTTTCCTCTCTGTTATGTCATACACTGATGCAAGCCACCCCGTCTTTTCACCTTGTTTGCTGACAAGAGGAGACATCAGAACATTTACATATAGCCTCTCTCCGGTTTTTTTCATAAATATCAGATCAAAGCCTTCTTTGGGAGCTTTTCCTTCAAGTGTACAACGGAAAGCGTCTCTGATATGAGCGTAATCCTCAGGAGCCCAGTATGGATGCGGCGGGTGTAACCCAATTAGTTGGCTCTCATCATATCCGAGCATTTTACAGAAAGAGGGATTTATATATATTTGTCTTCCATCTAAATCTGTAGCTGCAATACCTGCCATGACTGATTCTTCTATCGCCTTACGAAAAGAGTGTTCCAGCGCCAGTTTTTCTTCTAATATTTTCCTCTCTGT
Organism: Nitrospirae bacterium YQR-1; assembly: GCA_039908095.1. NCBI lineage: Bacteria > Pseudomonadati > Nitrospirota > Nitrospirae bacterium YQR-1. Next base: position 388,257 of record JAMOBJ010000001.1, on the reverse strand, counting down.
GATATCGGTTGCTATCTCTAATCGTACAATCCTTCCGTCTATCCATCTGATAGCTCTGTCTTGCATGTAATACCATTTCTTATTAACCGTATTTTGAAACTCCCACGTATATACTCCGGTTACGTTGCCTTTTTCATCAAGGAGTTTGTTGTTAGTACAAAAACTACACGGTCCGCCCTGTCCGCTTTGAATCGTATTCCAGCAGAGTCTGTCCAATATATCTACATTGCCTATTGCTTCCTTTAAATAGCGGTTTGCAAATATCATCTTGTATGTCTGCATATCTGCAACATAAACAATTGCCTCCATATTTTCAAGTATCTTCAACAACCTGTCATGAGACTCCCTTAATACCAGCTCTGTTTGGAGCCGCTCTCTTATATCTTTAAAAATCCCCTGTGCTACTTTCTTACCACCGTACTCTATCACTCTGCCGGTTATGTCAACTGGAATCATAGTTCCATCTTTTCTCTTTACTTTTGCGTTAGTTAAGGTACCAAAACCATTGTTAATAATATTGTCAAATGCAGCTTTTGTTCTCTTTAGCTCCTCCTCAGGGTGAATTTGGGTGTAATTAAGGCTAAGAGCTTCAGACTTAACAAAACCTGTAAGCTCCTCGGCTTTTTTATTCAAGTCTAAGAAATTCCCACTGAGGTCTGATATTATTATCGCCTCTGCGGCATCATCCAATAAGGTACGATATTTCTCCTCGGAAATTTTCAAGGCATTTGCTGTTATCTCTCTCTTTTCAATTTCCAGCTTTAGCTGTATATTTGCATTTAAAAGTGACTGATATATTCGTGCATTGGATATTGCAAGACCCAGGGCACTTGCAATGGTCAAAGATAAATTAAGATAATGGTTTTTATAATCAGGGAATAACACTCCGTCTATCTCTATTAACCCAAACACCCCGTCTCTGCCCTTAATCTTTAATCTAAAACCCGCTCCGGAGGCTGTCCACGCATAATCATCCTTGAAATTATTGATTAAATCACTTATTACCTCTTCAGAATTTTTCGCTTCAGGAAATGTCCTTATTTCAGAAGGCTGTCCGTCAACCATGGAAATATAGATTATATTTGTAGGTGCACAAAGAGTTCGCAATAGTTCTATTATGTTATCTATCACACCGTCTTCGGATTCATAGGACGCAATCCGGCCTACCAATTCACAAGCCATGGCATAATCTGCAAGTTTTTTGTCGTGTCCGTTTATATTATTCTCTTGCTGCATCTAATCCTGGGAAACTCTCTGTTCATTGCCGCCACTATCTTTCCAACCATTTCAGCGGATAATTGCCCCAATCATTCACAGCCTCAGCTATTGTGTGTAACACATCGTCCGGCACCTGAAGCGGAATCTCCCCGTGGTTATCAGATAAAATAAATCCGCCACCCTTGCCGGCCTTTGCAATTGCTTCTTTTACAATCCTTGTTGTCTCAGCGATGGTCCATCGCTTCATTTCTATGCCATTGAGGTTTCCCATTACACTTATTCGTCCTTTGCAGGTGTTTTTTATCTTTTCCAAATCTTCCAGTACGCTTACGCCTACTACGGAGGTGCCTGTTTGTATAACGTCATCTAATATTGTTAAACACCTTCCTGCCGCAAAGTGGGTTGCCGTAGGGCCTTTTATCCTCTTCAATGTGCGCATAGCTATCTTGTGACCTGTCTTTAAGTATAATTCCTTATCTATTATCGTTGTTGAAGACATAGGGTCAAAGTAACAAATAGCAGTACATCCGGCATCAATTTGTGCATTTGCCCAGTCAACACAGAACTCTTCATTTATTCTCATCAGATGTTCAAACAATTCCTCATTTTCATAAATAAGTTCGATGTACTTATCAAAACCCATTTGCATTATCGGTAAGGAAAACGGCGACATTACAGTGCCCATAACTGCAATATCATTACCAGCCTTTTCTTTCATTATTCTCTGGGCGTCTAAGGATTTAATCAGACACGGGCACTCTCCCACTTTAGGAGGCGTCAATCCCCGTATATCTTCAACCTTCCTTATAAACGGCATACCGGCATTAGGCGGGCCGTCTTCACGAAATATCACCTCACCGCCCCATGCCTCTACCTCTATCGGTCCGTAGAAATAACCGTTGATACAGTCATTTTTGAATTTTGCGCACACACGCAACTGCCCCTCAGCAACATTTTCAGCCTTTGAATAATATTCCTTAATGGAAATTCCCAGCTCTTTTGCCCCATGCATTGTATATGGAAGGCACAGAGGCACGCGGTCAGGCTCCTGATGTTTAAGCGTAGTCAAAACCCTCTGCATTGAAGTCATGTGAAGAGACATCATACCCCCTTATTATTTTCTAAAGTGCGTACAATGTGTATCGCATCAGATACAGTTCTTCCCGCATAGTCCGCCTCAACCTCTTTAAATAATTCATCGTCAAAGTTAAACGGTGCGCCACCGGCTACAATTATTGTTGCTGCGTGTCTTTCCCTCAATTGTTTTCTCACCTCTTTTATACTCAATGCTGAGGGCAGCATAAGTACAGAGATTAAAAGAACATCTGTTTTATCTCTTATTACCCGCTCCACAAGGCTGCCAACTGTGAGACCGCCGCCGTAGTCGGCTACTTCAAACCCTGAAGCATATAAAAACCCCTTGACTATTTGCTTACCAAGTGTGTGAAAATCCTCCAACGTGGCTATGGCCATTTTTAATTGCTGTTGTCTGTTAATCTGTTCATGTGGTATCACATCATCAAGTATCTCGCTGCATATTTTCCCGCTCATATAGACTTGCGAAAGCGACACTGTATCTGTCATCCAGCCCTCACCAATTTGCTCTAAAGAAGGAACAATTATCCTCTCCACAATAGCTATGGGCTCATATGATTCCTTTAATTCCATCAACATCTTTTTTACCTGCAATTTATCAACAGACAACAGAGATTTAGTCATATATTCTACATGCTTATTAACTACATCAACAGATGAAAGCTCCTCCATCTCTTATCCCTCAACTTTTTTTTTAAACAAGCTTTTTAAACAAGCATATTAATCTATCCCAAACAACCCTTGATTATCTTTACACACCTAATTAGCTTTGTCAATAAGTATATTTTTTTTAAATGCCTTTATAGTTAACTCCGGCAGAGGTTTTTCTGGATTCTGAGGAGGCTTGTTTCATTTTTTTTATTGAAAAAAGGACTTGACCCCCGCTCGTAGGCGCCAATGACAGAGCAGTACGTTATTGGGGAGGTCTTTCTTTCCTCCTTTTCTGTCATTCCCGTGAAAACGGGAATCCAGTTTCTTATTGACTGAGATACTATGATAGAAACATGAAAGATAGCCTCATTGGTTAAAATAGTAGCCAAGACCAAAAAGGAGGGCAACAGAAATGATGACAACAGGAGTAAGAGAGTTGGCACATAACGATATTAACCGGGGGAGAAGAGTTATTCAATGGACGGATACGAGGGAAATACGAGGATTTATCAAGGCAGTTGAGCAGACTACCGGAGTATAATGTGTATGCCCTGACACAAGTTTTAAAAAGATTGACAAATCCAGAGCATTAGGAATAAACTTACTCTTATAAAATTTTTTGGAGGCTTGTAAATGAACAAAGTAGATGAGCTATGTGTCAACACCATAAGGATGCTGGCCATTGATGCAGTGCAGAGGGCTAACTCAGGACATCCCGGTATGCCTATGGGGGACGCCGACATGGCTTATGTGTTGTGGACGGAGTTTTTAAAGCATAACCCCAAAGACACAGCATGGCCAAACAGAGACAGATTCATTCTATCCGCCGGTCATGGGTCAATGCTGCTATACAGTCTGTTGTATTTGACAGGATATAATATATCCATTGATGATATAAAGAATTTCAGGAAAATGGATAGCTGTACTCCGGGACATCCCGAGTACTGCCTCAACACAGGGGTGGAGGTCTCAACCGGCCCCCTTGGATATGGTTTTGCCGTGGGGGTTGGAATGGCTATTGCGGAAAAATACCTTGCCGATATGTTCAACCGTCCCGGTTTTGATTTAATAGATTACAACATCTATGGCATAGTTAGTGACGGCGACATAATGGAAGGAGTTTCCTACGAGGCTTCCTCGATAGCCGGGCATCTGAAACTCGGGAAACTCATATATCTATACTCATCAAATAATACGACCATAGACGGCTCAACCGATTTAACATTCACAGAAGATGTGGGGAAACGATTTGAATCCCAGAACTGGCATGTTCAATACGCAGACGGCTATAACCATGTGGAACTGGCTGATGTGATAGGGAAAGCTAAGGCTGTGAAAGACCGTCCTTCAATAGTAATAGTTAATACGCACCTTGGATACGGCAGCCCCAATAAACAAGACAGCGCTGACATTCACGGTGCTCCGCTTGGGGCCGATGAGGTTAAAGCAACAAAGGCTCATTTTAACTGGCCGGAGGAGGAGTTTTATGTGCCTGCAGAGGCCACTGAGCACTGCCGTGTGGCTATAGACAATGGTGCAAAACTTCAAAAGAGCTGGGAAGACCTGCTGGCAAAGTACAGAAAGCAATATCCAAAAGAGGCTGAAAATTGGGACTCCCTTGTAAGTGGTAAAATAAACATTGATCTTGGGGGACTTCTGCCTGTTTATGAACCCGGCAAGTCCATAGCAACCCGTACAGCCTCAGGCGCAGTAATTAACGCCTTAGCTGACACTGTTACAAATCTGATTGGTGGCTCGGCTGATCTTTCACCGTCAAATCAGACATTTATGAAAAACAAACCAATTTTTGCTCCCGGCCGGTCAGGCCGTAATATTCACTTCGGCATAAGAGAGTTTTCCATGGGCTCTGTCGCCGCAGGTATTGCCCTTAGCAGATTGTTGATACCCTATGTGGGCACATATCTGGTGTTTTCAAGCTACATGTTGCCGGCAATAAGGATGTCCTCTATGATGGGAGCAAAGGTCATTTTCATTCTGACCCATGACTCCATAGGCGTTGGCGAGGATGGCCCAAGTCATCACCCCGTGGAGCAGCTAACCACAATGAGAGCGATCCCGGAACTTACGGTAATCCGCCCTGCCGACGCTAACGAAACCGTACGCTCATGGCAGTACATCCTTCAGCACGGAAGCGGCACTACAGCCCTTGTGCTTACACGACAAAACGTGCCGGTTATTGACAGAACAAAGTACGCCAAAGCACGGGGTATTTATAAGGGCGGTTATGTGCTGGCGGATTCAGGAAAAACACCTGAGTTGATTCTTATCGCTTCAGGGTCGGAAGTTCACTGCACACTTGAGGCATACGAGGTGCTGGCAAAGGAAGGCGCCGGCGTCAGAATTGTAAATATGGCTTCTTTTGAACTCTTTGAAAAACAACTTGATGATTATAAAAACTCCGTGCTGCCACCGGCGGTGGAAAAGAGAATTGCCGTTGAGGCAGGGTGCTCACTCAGTTGGTACAAATATGTCGGCCTTAAGGGTAAAGTGATTGGGATTGATAGATTCGGTGTGTCGGCGCCCTCAAATGTATTGTTTGAACATTTCGGTTTTACCGCCGATAATATCCTCAAAACCGCAAGAGAACTTCTTAAGACCTAGCAGATTTACTTATTGAAATAAATAATCCTGCAGCACCGGCAATCACCATAGCGGCGGAGAGCACCTGCCCCATGGTGAGAAGGCTTAATATCAGCCCTACCTGAGGGTCCGGTTCTCTGAAAAACTCAACTATAAATCTGAAGATTCCATAAAGAAGTACAAACAGTGAGACGGTTGCCCCCCTTGCCGTCAGTCTGTTTTTTAGCAGCCAAAGAACGGCAAATGAAACCACCCCCTCAAGAAACAGCTCATACAGTTGAGACGGATGGCGTGGATTGGCCCCCCCCCCCGGGAAACACCATAGCCCAGGGAACATCAGTTGTGCGGCCAAAGAGCTCACCGTTTATAAAGTTACCAAGCCGCCCCAGCGCAAGCCCCGGCGGCACTGTTAGTGATACTGTATCCGCTATGGCAATAAAATCCACCTTCATGGTCTTACAAAAGATGTATCCCCCGATTAAACAACCGATTAGACCGCCGTGAAACGACATCCCACCCTGCCACAGTGCAAACACACTAAGCGGGTTATGTATATAGTACGAAAGATTGTAAAACAAAACATACCCAACCCTAGCCCCTAAAACCAATGAAAGAATCAGGTACAGATATAGGTTTTCTATGTCCTCTTTTTTTATGTTTATCTTTTTTCGCTTTATCTCTCTTTGTACTATTAAGTAGGATAAAATAAAGCCGATAAGATACATAAGGCCATACCATCTTACCTGAAGCGGCCCGATTTTAAACAAATAGGGTTTTATTTGTGGATATGTCAGCATATCGTTTATAATAGTACCATATCAGTGAAACACATGAGAAGATGCCGGATAAAACAAAACATTTTGAAATAATCACCAATGCGGCAAAAGCACATGGCCCGGTTGTCTTAACATTGTTAGTTACGGGATTTATCGTCTATTCCAATATCTTTAATGTCCCTTTTTTCTTTGATGATGTAAACATAAACAAATACACTGTTTTCAAGGGCTGGAACGACCAGCGCTCTGTTGTTGTTGCATCATTCGTCTTAAATCATAAGCTTGGCGGAAACAGCGTTTGGGGATACCACCTTGTTAACATTATAATACACATTGTTAATGCCGTTTTAGTATATGTGTTGTTATTACTTGTACAGAGAACTCCCTCTTTTAAAGGAGGCTCCAAACGTGCGGCTCCTTTTTTTGCATCCCTGCTCTTTGTGGCTCATCCAATAGCGATACAGGCTGTTACTCTGACAATTCAACGCTTTACCCTGCTTTCAACCACACTGTATTTAATGGCCATAATCCTCTACAGTGCGTGGAGGATTACAGAGAAGCCGGCCACTTCGTTTTATTATATCCTTTCACTTTGTATTTATTTAATATCAATCAGAACAAAGGAAACTGTTATAACCTTACCGGCGGTGCTTTTGATTTGCGAATTTTGTTTCTTTAAAGGACACATAACAAAGCGTATCCTGCATATCCTGCCATATGTTGCCATTGCATCAATAATATTCTTTGATTATACCAATTTCGGACTTTTCCGTAAAGACAGTATCGTTACCGGCCCCCTTGTTGCACAACAAGACTCTGATTTTGTACAATTAAATGCAAACCTGCCGCCGTCTCAAAATTTTGAAAACAGAGCTCAGTACCTTTTCACTCAGATGCGGGTGATTATCACATATATGAGAATGCTGGTTTTACCATATGGCCTCACTCTTATCCACCATTTCACCGTTTCCAGATCTTTTTTTGAGTTTAAGGTGCTGCTGTCTTTTATCACTATTGCCGCCTTTGCCTGCTTTGCCTTGTACCTGTTTTATAAATCCCGCAGCGGCAAGAGAATATTTAAAATGGAAACCGGCTCTGTATGCTTAATCTCTTTTGGAATTGCATGGTTTTTTCTTACCCTTTTACCGCAGGCAAGCATAATTCCAATACAAAACTGGATTATTCTGGAGCACAGAGTCTATCTGCCTTCAATAGGTTTTTTCGCTGTAATTACCGCCGCCGCAACAGAAGTTTTTAAAAGATGTCATAAATATCTATATCTCAGCCTTTACCTGCCGTGTTTTTTGATAGTTATAACTCTGGGCACTATTACTTACATAAATAATTCCAAGTGGCGCAATGAAACCTCCGTCTGGGAAGACAATGTAAGAAAAGAGCCGCTCCATCACTATGTTCACATCCTTTTAGGCAATGTATATCTGTCAAATAAACGTTTTGAAGATGCAGCCAAACAGTACCGTATTGCTCTTAACCTAAACCCTGAGGACCCGATTAACCACAACAATATCGGCAATATTTACCTTAGAAACGGAGACGTTGCCGGTGCCTTTAAAGAGTTTTCAGAGGCTCTGAGGCTTAAGCCTGATTATGCCGAGGCACGCAACAACCTTGGAAATGCCTATATTGCTAAAAAAGACATGGACGCGGCAAGGGTGGAGTATGAAAATGCACTAAAAATAAAACCTGATTATGTTGAGGCATTAACTAATCTGGGCAGTGTTCATCTCAAACAGGGAAAACCTGATGAGGCGCTTAAGTACTACGAAAAGGCCTTAAAAATAAATCCTGACTCAGTGGAAACACACAGTAATCTCGGAGCCTGTTACATCTACAAAGGTGTCATGGATAAGGCTTATGAGCACTACAAAAAAGCTCTTGAGCTTGACCCTGAACATTCTAAAGCCAGGGATTATGTTGAGCTTCTGAAAAATTTAAAATAACAGTACTATTAACAATTACACGTATTTTAAGTTACTATTACATTGAGCCGTTTTTTATGAGGAGATTTGCAATTTGATATCGCACTTTTTGGGAAGAAGGCCGTTACAGGTATTAATAATCACAACTGTTTGCTTTCTGGCTTATTCAAACACTCTCAACTGTCCTTTTACGTTTGATGACGCATCTCTTGAGCAATACAAATTCTTTAATATAGATAAAAACCATTTTCTTGCCGGCCTTGTAGATTTTTCAAAAACACAGCGAAGCCTGACGGTGGCGACATTCATTATAAATTACAAATTGCACGGTTTTAAACCCTTTGGCTATCATGTTGTAAATCTTTTTATACAAATATTAAATGCTCTATTGCTCTATTGGTTTGTTTTACTGACTCTTAATTGTACAAAACTCAGACACTCTTTTAATGAAAGGACTGCTTCACTTGCAGCTTTTTTTACAGCTTCTTTATTTGCAGTGCATCCTTTAGGAGTAATGTCGGTTACATTTACTATTCAGAGATTCACATCGCTTGCAGCAATGTTTTACCTGCTTACTATTGTTTTGTATGCTAAATATCGTATTCTTTCAACAGAAGGCTGCGGCAGTAGTGTACTATCGAAACACCATGTTTTAAAGCGTATAGTTTATTACACCCTTTCGTTGGTAGCTGCCTTAATTTCGACACGGACAAAGGAAATAGTCGTAACACTTCCTGTAGTTTTACTTCTTTATGATTACATGTTTTATCAGGATACTTTAAAGAAAATTCTTATCCGGTGTTTACCCTTTTTCATAATTATTCCGATTATTTTTAGTAGTTCGTTTTCTGCAGGGTTATTTAACACTGTCGGAGTACTTAATGCGCTGAGAGTTTCAATTTATAAGTCGGCCTCTGAAAAAAGCGGTACTACGGCAAACACTCACAAGGACAGAGCAATAACATTACGACAGAATCAGGAGGCTCTGGAGAGTATTAAAGAGGGCCCGGCAGAGCTTATGAAGGTGCGCACATGGAAAGAACATGCTTTAACACAATTAAGAGTTACATGTTCTTACTTGCGAATGCTTGTTTTGCCGTATAAGCTTGCACCCATTTACTTTTATCCTGCTTCCCGTTCTTTCGGTGACCCTTCAGCTTTAGCTTCTTTAGCATTTCTCGGTTTAATTGTATTTGTCTCAGTTTTTTTATTTATCAGATACCGCAGCAACGACAAACACATAGTTCTTATTATTGTTCCTTTTGGCATGTTCTGGTTTTTTTTTAATATTTTGCCTCAGTCTGTAGTCAGGGCTGCAGACAACTGGGTAATCTTTGACTACAGAACGTATTTACCCTCAACAGGGTTTTTGTTTGTTCTTGTTACAATGATCTTTTATTTTACAGGACAACGGCACCGTAAAATTGCCACTGCCTTGCTGATATTTACTCTGATAACGTTTGCAGCATTAACTTATAAGAGAAACAGTTACTGGAAAACAGAGGAGATGTTATGGCAGGAAAATATAAGGAATTATCCCCTTAACCCCATACCTCACATAAACCTGGCAAATACTTATCTGAGCATGGAACAGTACGAAAAAGCCATGAAGGAGTTCAGAAAGGCCCTGGAGATGGACCCATGGAGGGTGGAGGTTTATAACAACACCGGCACCATCTACATACGGCTCAAGGATAATGAAAAGGCTGAAGAGGAGTTTAGAAAAGCTCTCAGGATAAGGCCTGATTTTCCTGAGGCGCACCACAACCTGGGCAACTTGTATCTGGAGCAGGGGCTTGACGATAAAGCTATGCTGGAGTATTCCCTTGAGGCTTCTTTTGACCTGCGTCCCGCCGATGCTTTTATGGGTATGGGTGGTATTTATCTAAAGAAAGGTAAGATTAGCGAGGCGTTACAATGTTATAAAAAAGCAATAGCTATTCGCAGTGATTTCCCTGAGGCTCATTTTTATGCCGGAGTTGCTTATGACAGACTTGGAAATGTCGCTGAAGCGTTAAGAGAGTTTCAGATAGCGGCAAAATTACGTCCCGGCTATAGTAGTGCATATATGAACATCGGAAATGTTTTTCTGAGGCAGGGATTATTGGGGGATGCCCTTAGACAATTTCAAAAGGTACTCCATTATGATTCCACCAATGCCGCTGCACACGCAAGCATAGCCAACGTCTATGCAGACGCAGGGCAACTGGACGGTGCTATAAATGAGTATAAAACTGCCATAGCACTTAAACCTGATGTTGCAGAGTTTCACAATAATCTCGGCACTGTTTATCAGGTAAAGGGATTAATTGACCTTGCGGAATATGAATATAAAACGGCTCTGACAATAGATCCCAATTATATCAACGCTAAGGATAACCTCAGATTACTTACTGAGAAATCACAAAAATGAAGAACCGGCCGCCTCATAACGGGTGCAAATAAGAGATGCAAATAAACAATAGCATCTTACGGGCATCTATAGTATTTTTTATGTTTTTTACTGTAGCTGCCACAAATAGGTTTGTTAGTCTTACAGAGGCTATTGGTAACGGCTTTTCAGATGTCGCCTCCTACAGGGCTATTGCAGATGCTTTTCCACACTTTCCAGAATCCGTCACTATGTTTCACCATGCACAGAGGCTGTTTTTTCCCTACATAATCGGCATGATTAGCTATGTGTCGGGGATTTCCATCTATCTGTCTTTTTTGTCTGTTACAATTGTCTCTCTCATAGCTACCTTGTATGTAACAGACAGAATTCTCAGCTTTTATAATGTTTCCACCCCTTTATATTGTCTTTGTATGGCGCTTTTAATTTTTAACCCTTATGTTTTCAGATCATACTTAACCTCCCCTGGAATGATTACCGACCTCCTTTTTCTTTTTGGAACATCTGTAATTATTTTAGGGTTGATAAGAAACAACCGTTTTATCCTTGCCGTTGGCTGCATCACGGCTGTGTTGGCACGACAGACAACTGTTGTTTTTATACCTGCTTTTTTTCTCTGGCTGTTTATCTCTGAAACATTCAGAAGTAAACACTTTAACAGCAAACTAATTTTTATCTCTGTACTGTCTTTTATCATTATATTTCTCTATAAACTCACAGGTTTTTTTGCTTCTTTTTTTGGAGGAGAAAATATTAACTATTTGCAGCTCTTTAGTTTAATCGTTTATCTGAGGACGTCACTGCCTGATTTGCATGGAGCGGGAATTATTTATTTTTTTATGAATCTTATATCACGGGATATTATATCGCTAATCATTCCGATTGCAGTTTTAGTACCTGAAATGCTATTGCACCGCAAAGACTCTGAATTGCTCAAACAGCTTTGCCTTATGGTTTCATTAGCCCTGCTGATAATGCTTCAGCCGGTTATGAACGGTAACCCTGAAAGCGCCACCCGCCTTGTCAGCTTTGCAGCAATTCCCCTTGTATCCGCTATTGCTCTTATCTCCGATAAAGCACATTCATTGAAATTTATGACATACAAACATGCCGGCTTCATGTGCCTGCTGTGTTATATCGCCTCATTTCATCACTATTACAGCATAATCCGCGCGGTTTTGCCCTCTTTTGTTAATTATCAGTTTGCGGCTCTATACTTTTCAACGGCGGCGGTTATTTTTATAGTGTTACGCTCAACACGGCAACACATAAATTAAGAATTACATCTCAATTCTTGTCACCACTCCGTGGAGCTTGTGAGAGGGAAGTTTTATAAACTGAACAAACCTTGGGGAAAGCTTTTTAATAATTGAAAATATCTGCCAAAGCGGATTTTCAGTTATTATGTCCTCAATGCCGTAAAAGATAGTCTTTTCATCTATACTGTTTTCCCTGAGAATCTCCTCAACGTCAACAACCTCCATATATCCCAGCTGTATTTCAAAAACACTGAGTCCGTCGGCCAGGTATGCGGTGAAAAAACCTGTTGCACCAAACGGGTCAACCCGTACCACTACATTGATAATTATATTATCCTCGTAAATTATCTCATTAACAAACATAGTTTGCAAAATATACGGATTTACTCTGTCTGCATATCGGGTGAAGAAAAGAGCCGTGCCTTTTATCTTACTTTTGTTGTTATATGAGTGGTTATATTTTTCCAGAAATTCATCCCGTTCCATTGGCTCCGTGCACTGATGGAGCTTTCTCTGCCCTATTGTATAAAGAAAGATCAAGCACAGTGGCAGCATTGATATAACAATAGACCAATAACCACCGTGCGGAATTTTATATGTGTTTGAAAATAGAAAGGCCAGGTCAACGAGTGTTACAAAGGCGGCGATTGCAGTTTTAAGGTAGTTTTTCATCAGGTAAAAAATCCATGTTATCATAATACCGGTTATCGCCATCGTACCGGTAACAGCAAGGCCATAGGCGGCGGCTAAATTGCTCGAGCGCTGAAATTCTATCATTATAAACAAAACGGCAACAAGTAAGAACCAATTCACTGTCCCTATGTATATCTGGGAGCGCAGCTCCTCAGATGTGTAGTGAACCTTAAAGGCCGGTATAATGTTTGTCATAATCCCCTGATAAACAATAGAAAAAATCCCGCTTATCATAGCTTGTGATGCTATCACTGTTGCAGCTATACTTAGTATTAAAAAAGGAATATACAGTGCCGGAGTTTGAAACATAATCATTTCAAAGAGTATATTTTTTGTGTTCGGATGGCTTAACAAATATGAGCCCTGTCCGAGATAATTAATGATGAGCGCCACTGAGACAAAATACCACGCCCTTAAAATAGGTTTTCTGCCCAGGTGTCCCATGTCGGCATATAGTGCCTCACCACCGGTAGCGCACAGTATAACCTCCGATAGAATGAAAAAACCGGTGAGCCCGTTTTCCCTGAAAAAATTAACAGCATAGTATGGATTTACAGAAAAGGCTACTGCGGGGTGATCGGTTAAAGAGACAAACCCCGAGATTGATAAACAAACAAACCACATCAGCATTAGCGGGCCGAAAAAAGTCGCCACCTTTTCCGTGCCATGTTTTTGTACTGCAAAAAGAACAATTGCAATACAGGATGCTATGGCGATAAGGGCGTTTGTTTTTAAAAACTCAAGACCCGGCACAAGCGTAAGACCCTCAACGGCACTCAGTATGCTGATAGCCGGTGTAATAACACCGTCACCAATCAGAAGGGAAATGCCCAGGAAGGACAGGATACCTATAAAAGAGGCTGCCCGGGATGATTTAAGCAGTGGCAAAATAATTTCCCTGAGCACAATAGTGCCCCCCTCACCCCTCTTTCCAAGGCTCATAGCCAGCCATGAATACTCAATACTAACCAGGATTATGATAGTCCAGAAAACAAGAGACAGAACTCCCATTATATTTGACTCAGTCGGCTTAAGAAGCAGAAAGACCACAGTCAGGGTATATATAGGGCTTGTACCAATATCTCCAAAGACAAGACCCAGTGATTTTATAATTCCCCTAATGGGAGGTTCTTTTTTTAACACTTATTCTGTTCCTTCTCAGAACGATAGTTTAACAAATTAATCAGCATTTTCGCTATTTATCTGTTTTAGAATGACAAAAATTTCCAGCATCTCTCCATACCATAAATCCGAAAACCTAACTTCAGGATAATAACAATTTCTTCAGACTATTTAAAAAAAAACAACAGATGATATATAATAGCTGCAGGAAGGAAAATATGTTTCTAAGTGTAAACGTTGACCATATAGCAACACTGCGGCAGGCACGCTTAGGTTGCGAACCAGACCCTGTGGAGGGAGCATTGCTTGCGCTTTCGGGGGGTGCTGACGGAATAACAGTGCATCTAAGGGAAGACCGCAGACACATACAGGACAGGGATTTGACCCTACTACGGCAGATAATAACCGCCCCCCTGAATCTGGAGATGGCGGCAACTGATGAAATGATTTCCATTGCTTTAGCAGTAAAGCCGGATATGGTTACTCTCGTACCGGAGAGGCGCCATGAGCTGACAACAGAGGGCGGCCTTGACGTTATTGGACAGAAGCAGCGTCTGACTGAAGCTGTAAAGAAAATCCAGTCCAGAGGCATCCCGGTAAGCCTGTTTATAAATCCTTCTGCAGCCGATGTTGAGGCAACTTATGAGATATCGGCTGAGATGGTGGAAATCCACACCGGGCTTTATGCTAATGCAGCGGACTCTAAAGCAAAAGCTATAGAGCTGGATAAGATCAAGCTCTCTGTGTACAGAGCCTACACCGTCGGTTTAGGCTGTAATGCTGGACACGGCTTGAATTACAGAAACGTTTCGCCCATAGCGGCTACAGAGCATATCAGAGGGCTTTACATTGGGCATGGGATAATGTCAAGGGCTGTTATGGTAGGTATGGAGAGAGCTGTGCGCGAAATGGTTGACGTACTCAGGCAGGCAGGATGATTTTTGGCATTGGCATTGATATAATCATAAATAAGCGTATAAGAGCGGCATTCGAAAGATGGGGAGAGCGTTTTATATCCCGTATTTATACAGAGGCAGAACGCAGCTATTGTATTGGAGAGCGTTTTTCAGAGACCTCGTTGGCAGCAAGATTTGCAGCTAAAGAGGCATTCATAAAAGCTGCAGGTTCTTTTTTTCCATATAACTCAATAGAGGTGTGTAATGAGCCCGGAGGTAGGCCGTTTCTTTTACTTTACGGCACTGCCGGTGATTTTCTAAAACAAAGCGGAGTTAACCGTGTTCACCTGAGTTTAAGTCATGAATCAACTCACAGTGTGGCAATAGTAGTGCTTGAGAGTCAGGAGGTCAAAATACAGTGAAAGTTGTGACAGCGGCGGAGATGACGGAGATTGATCGTAAAACTATTGAAGATGTAGGAATACCTGCTGTGGTGTTAATGGAAAGAGCAGGACTGGCAGTGTCAAAGCGTATAATGGAGCGCTTTCCTCCTCAGACAATAACAATACTCTGTGGCGGCGGCAACAACGGTGGTGACGGCCTGGTTACCGCAAGGGAACTTTACAATAATGGATTCTGTGTCCATGTTTTTATAGTATCTGAGTCTGCCTCATTGAGTGAGCAGTGCCGTTTTCAACTGGAAATTCTTAAAAAATTCGATATAGAGATATTTACTAAACCCGTTGTTCGCGAAAGTGATATAGTCGGTGACGTTGTGGTAGATGCCCTGATTGGTACCGGCTTAAAAAGCCAGGTAAAAGACACTATGGCAAAGACTATTGATTATATAAACGCTAAAGGCAGTTATATTTTTTCTGTTGACATACCCTCCGGTGTGTCATCCGACACCGGTGAGATATTGGGAAGAGCAATAAAAGCAAATGGAACTATAACATTCGGCCTTCCTAAGCGCGGCCATTTACTGCATCCCGGTAGTGACTATACAGGAGAGCTTTTTGTGGAAGATATAGGATTTCCCAGGGCACTTCTCAGCGATGAAAACATTATATGTGAAACAGTGGAAAGACAACTAGTATCAATGTTTTTGCCAAACCGCCCATCCTATTCTTATAAAGGCAACTATGGCCATGTGCTTTTTGTAGGGGGAGCGCGGGGCAAAACCGGCGCCATAAAGATGGCGGCAAAAGCTGCTATGAGAGCAGGTTCGGGGCTTACCACTATTGGAGTTCCCTCTTCCCTTTTGGATAGTTATCAGTGCGGAGCACTTGAGGAAATGGTACTTCCTGTGTCCGACAAGGGTAAAGGAAGATTTTCCAAAAAGGCTTTTAATGAAATACTGGACTTTGCCGAGCGCCGCTGTGATGTTATTGCTATCGGCCCCGGCATGGGTGTTGACCCCGATACTGTTGAGCTGGTCAGAGAGCTGATTTCTAATTCACCCATACCTATAGTGCTTGATGCTGACGGCATTAACTCACTCTCCGCCCTGAAATATCATGAGAGGATAAACATACTTAACACATCACCATCTCCTGTTATCCTTACGCCTCATACGGCGGAAATGGCAAGATTGATACTTGAGGGCAAAACATCTAATCTCTCACCTAAGTGCATGGAGGTTGAGAGAGACAGAGTCGGTGAAGCTTCAAAGTTCTCCTCTTCTTCAACATCATACCTTATACTTAAGGGTGTACCCACAATCACCGCAGACCCTGAGGGCAACACTTTTATTAATCCCACCGGTAGTCCTTCGATGGCAACAGCAGGCTCCGGAGATGTATTAACAGGCATCATCTCATCTTTCTCCGGACAGGGTTTACCTCCGCTATATTCCGCCCTGCTGGGAGTTTACATTCATGGAATGACAGGTGAAATTGCAGCCGGTAAAGTCGGCGTTTATTCAACTATTGCATCCGACCTTATTGAATCCATCCCCTCAGCAATAAATTATTTAACGGGGACTGATAAGCAGTAAGCAGTATCCTCAAATGAGGACACATGTGCTGATTTAAGAATATTTATTTATGTTTTCTACTCATATTCTTGTCTAAAGTTAACATTTAAGCCTCTGGCACGATACTTGCAAAACGAATGATGTCTATTACATGAAAATAGAAAGCTGAGAAGATGGTAACAATAAATAAGAAAAGTGAATTAAAGGAGGTGACAGATATGAAGAAATTACTCGCAATCTTGGCAACATTAGTTCTTACGCTCTCATTTGCAGTATTTGCAGTAGCAGAGGAGCCGGCAGCAGATGCAGGAGCAGCTCCAGCTAAGAAACACAAAAAGCATAAGGCCAAAAAAGCTAAAAAAGCAAAGGCGGCAGCAGCAACAGAGGAAGCAAAATAAATTAGTAAACTTTTTATTTAATAAAAAGTAAATAAGCAAACAGGAGAGAAAAAAATGAAGAAACTTTTATCAATTTTAGTAGCAGCAGTATTTGCACTTTCACTTTCAGTTGTAGCATTTGCCGAGGATAAAGCCCCTGCAGCATCCCCTGCAGCAGACGCTAAGAAAGACGCTAAGAAAGACGCCAAGAAAGAAGAGAAGAAAGAAGAGAAGAAAGAAGAGAAGAAGTAGTTCTCCTTCAATAATGAAAAAAGGCAGTGGCCATGTGCTCACTGCCTTTTTTTTGTTTATATTGAATTGCCTCTAATACCGATGCCCTATACTTGGGGCTCTTTTAAAAACATTGTAGGCTCGTTAAACAAAGCAAATTTAAGCCACTTATGTGCAAACTTCAGCAGCTGCAGCTCATCCGTTTTTATCAACTCCAACTCATCCTCTTCTACATCAAAACGCTTCAAAAACGTACTCTTTAATAAAAATTCTCTGAAAGCATCCACATCAAAACTGCCCAGCATAAACATAGATGTTGATTTATCATCAAGTTTGATGGAGCTTCCGTAGAGCTTTTTATTTAAAATCAAGTCAACCCAGTCTTTGTTGGCATCCTCATATGTGTTAATCTCCTGATCAATACGCCATGATTCAATATCCCACAGCGCCGTCTCTTTATGGCCCTTGCAAAAATCCTCCTGAATCTTAAAATAAAAATCATCACCCTCAAAGGGCCTGTTTGATTTCATAACTGCATAACCTATCGGATAATACCTGCACGCAAGGGGCCTGTCTTTATATATTGCGCAACCGTCTTCTCTGTTAAAATAACAATTCTTGCTTTCATCCATCCTCAGCTTTAAAAACGGAACATTGCTCTTTTCAAGCATTACAGTAAGTGAGTAAGTCGCCAGAAATTCGGTTGATGTTATTCCAATAGTGTTTTTTATCCTGAGCACATCATAGGGGGTCAGGAAAATTTCCAATCCTCCCCTGCAGCATTGATTAAAGCACTCAATGCCCTTATGGCACTTAAAGCTAAACGTGTCCTTGTAAGTCAGCTCTATCTTCTCTCCAGGAAAACTCCTTAACTTGTTAAATACCTCATCCATATTTTTTTACCAAATCCTTTTAATAATAAACACCCCGGCAGCCTGTGCAAGGCGGAATGCCGGGGTGTTTTTAGTTTTTTATAGTAGTTTTCAAATCTATTGATAACTTTAAAGACTGAGATTGCCACGAAGCTACCGCTTCTGGGCAATGACGGATAAAGCAGCTCAAGCCGTCATTGCGTACCCCCGTAGGGGGTTGGCAATCTCACATCTCATAACTGATAACCTTTGTCTATGCTTCCTTGCCGGCCATCTTGGCATAGACTATAGCTGTTGTCCTGTAAACCATGTGAGCCAGTTTAGTATAAGGTAAAAAAGCTATCGTGTAAAACACAAGCACTAAATGTACAAAGTACATCGGATATGCTATCTTTGGCACATTTGCCCACCTGAGAAACTCAGAGAGTATGCCGGTGACAAAAAGTAACATAACAACAATGTTAAAACTGCCGTCAAAACACGAAGTCTTGGTGACAAATCCTTTATCTTTAGCCTTATTGGAAAAAATCATTACGGCGCCTATAAACAGCAACAAAGCGCTGAGGTTGCCAAATCCCTTAAAGGCCATATACAGGAGAAATACCAAATCCTTTGAACCGTTGAAAAGAGCTAATATGGCGGGGTCATCCAGTCTGTATGGTGAGTGCCACCCCAGCACGTAAATGTGAAAAACCGCCCAATTGGTAGTTATAAACAGTCCTACAAAACCAAAGAAAACCAGTCTGTGGGCCATTGTTCTGTCTTTGTTGACACTGCACTTGTCAAACTTTTTGTGAAGCAGAAATTCCTTCAGTGTCTCCAGTATGCTCTTAAGCAGATTGCCGTGAGCCAGCAGCTTGTATGGATTTGAGTTTAAATTTTTCCAAAACCTGCTTATACTTATCACAAAGGAAAGAAACACAAAGGATGCTGAAGTCAAAAATATCGGGTCAACGTAGTGGATTGGGAAAAACTTGTCATACACCACGTCTCCATCCGGTATCATTAGGTGCCCGGTAGTTTTCAAAATAATAAGAAATAACACTATCGGTATAAGAAACGTAATCACCAACAGCTTAGGCTCTCCTACAATCTTTCCTAAAAAGCGGGGAAATGAGTTTTCCGTGATAGCCTGTTTTCTCAAAACAGCAAGAACATCACCTGGTCTTGCTCCCCTTGGGCAGTACTTTGTGCATTCGTTACAGTTATGGCATAACCATACATTGGGGTCCTTTGCCAATTCATCTTTAAGGCCCCACTGCGCCATTGACATTTCCCTGCGCGGAAACGGATCATCACTCGGCGTTAAACTGCACACAGCCGAGCACGTAGCACACTGGTAACATCTCTTTAACGTATCTGCACCTGAACTCTTTAAACTTTTAACAAAATCCAGATCAGGCGTCAATACCGAACCATCACCCATATTTACCTCCACCATTTTATTGTTAGAAACCTTTATATGGATTGGGGCCGAAACCTTTCAACTGCTCCGAAAAGTCATTCATTAACTTAGGTAACAAGTCCCATTCATCTATCGAAAGCTGAACCTGCTGCACTCTCTCAGCCTCAAGCATCAACCTGCCCAGTGTCTCCTGCACTTTACTGAGCCTCTCACTTGCAACCTGAGAGCCCTTTATGAAGTGGCACTGGTAATTGTCCCCGTACTTACACCCTATCAGCATTACTCCGTCAATGCCTTTTGAAAGGGCGTCGGCTATCCACACAAGGTTAGTTCCACCAAGACATCTCAAAGGCACAAACCTGAAATTGGGATTCAGTGCAACCCTGTTGAGCCCTGCCATATCAAGTGCCGGATAAGCGTCGTTTTCGCAAATAAATGCCAATATAAAGGGTTCATCTCCCTCAGTTGGTACCTCAACCGCTTTTATCATCGAGGACACTATATCAACACTGTAGTTCTTAAACGAAATAATTCTCTGCGGACAGGCACCCATACAAGTACCGCAACGGCGGCAACGATACGGATGCTCTTTTGGAGTACCCTTTTCATCCTCATCCAACACGCCAAAGGGACACTCAACCGTACACCTGCGGCACTGCGTACAGTTCTCAAGCCGGAACTCGGGAAATGTCATATCCCCCGCCCTCGGGTGTACCGCCTTGCCCTGTGCCGTCAGCTCTATACACTGAATAGCCTTGAGGGCTGCTCCTGTGGCATCTGTGCTTGACTGCTGTGCATCCATCGGGTGTCTTACCGCACCTGCCGCATATATTCCGGTTCGTCGTGTCTCATACGGGAAACATATAAAATGCGAGTCAGGGAAGCCATACTTCAGATGAGGCAGTTCAGGTCCCTGCCTGTATTTTAAGTTTAAAACAATAGGTACAGGGTTAAGTTCTGTTATAGAACCATCCTGGGTCTGCTTGGTAACTAAATCTCCAATGTACTCCGGTGTAACGCTGTTTACCGCCCTGCCCTCCGGCAGCATATTTGAAACCATACCCACGGCAAGCACCACAAGGTCAACCTTTATCTTCATATCACGTTTAAGCAACTGATTATACACATCAACCATTATGCCGCCGTCTGCAGCTTCCTCAAGGCCCCGCACCTCACCCTTGGCAAGGAATATTCCCTCATCATCCTGGGCGGCCTTGTAAAAACCCTCGTATTGGCCCATCGTGCGCATATCCTTATAGATAATATAAGCACTTGAGTCAGGATTAGACTCTCTTACATACTTTGCCTGCTTCAGGGATACATTACAGCACACTGAGGAACAGTAGGGCACATTGTTTTCATCCCTTTGGCCGGCACACTGAACAAACAGCACGCTGTTTGCCGTTTTACCGTCTGAGGGCCTTGTTATCTTGCCTTTTGAGGCTATTGCCTCCATCTCAACGTTTGTTACCACGTTTTTAAAGCGGCCGTAACCATAGGACACCAGTTTTGTCGCATCATAAGGCTTCCAGCCGGTGGCAAGTATTACCGCTCCAACCGTAAATTTATCTTCTTTACCGCCCTTATCAACGATAACATCAAACATACCGGGCTCGCCCTCTATCGAGGTCACCTTTGAACCAAGATGTATCTTTATCTTAGAATCACTCTCAGCCGCTTTTATTTTAGCTCCGATGGTTGGCTCCGCCAACTTATTAAACGGCTCTTTTACCGGATAACCCTTAAACGACTTTTTAGCAAAACCACCAAGCTCTGAGCTTTCCTCCACTATGACAGCCTCATAGCCTGCCTTTGCCGTCTCTATGGCGGCAGTCAAACCAGTTACGCCGCCGCCAATTACCAACACAGATTTGCTGACATCGGTGGTTTTAGGAACCGGTGGTTCCGCTCTCTGCGCCTTTGCCATTCCCATGCAAAGATTATCCGCTGCAAGCAGCTGGGTACCGGGGGCACCCGCAGGCTGCGTCCACACTACATGCTCTCTGAGGTTAACCCGCTCGGTAAAATAAAGAAGCGGATCGAAATCGAAAACATCGGTATTAACCCTGGGTGAACAGGCAGCTATTACTATTTTATTTATACCCTCATTGTTTATATCATCTTTGATAATCTGCACTCCGGCATCACTACATAAGAAAGGATGGGCTCTGCATTGAGCAGCCGACCTGGCCGATTTCTGAAGTTCCTCAATGTTAATAGCCTCACCGATACCGCAATCGGTGCATATATATACGCCCAGTTTACTGTCAGCCATGTCTGTGTTACCTCCTCACCGTGGACTGTATGCCCCTGAGGGCCGATGCCGTGGAGTCCTGAACGGAATTACTAACGTCGTTAGGCCTCTTTGCCACACCTGATGAATATATGCCTGCACTCTGAGTATCGGCATCTATAAATCCATTGTCATCCAGCTTCAAACCGTGTTTACCGGCAGTCTTTATGGCCGGCTCCATTCCGGTTGCCAGGACCACCATGTCAACCTTATTCGTTATCTTTGTACCACCCTCTATATCCTCAACAGTAAGTACAGGGTCACCGCTTTCCGGGTCCTCCTCAATTTTTGCCACCTTGCCCTTTATCATCTGCACGTTTTCATCCGCCTGTATCTTCTGCAAAAAGTCCTCATACTTTCCAGGCGTCCTTAAATCTATGTAATAAATAAACACTTTGGAATCCGGATACTGCTCTCTTATATATGTTGCTTGTTTAAGGGAGGCCATACAACAAATGGCCGAACAGTGGATAAGGTGGTTTTCATCCCTTGAGCCGGCACACTGAACAAAGGCTACCGTCTTTGGCTCCTTTTTGTCGGCAGGCCTGACTATTTTCCCCTTAGTAGGGCCGTTAGGGGAAGCTAAACGCTCCATCATCATATTGGTCAACATGTTTTTTACTTTGCCAAAACCAAGATTATCCATCTTTGTTGCATCATAAGGATTCCAACCTGTGGCATACACTACCGACTGTGTTTTTATCTCTATTGTCTCAGGCTTCATGTTAAAATCTATTGCATTATATTTACAAACAGAGACACACTTAGCACAAGAGGCTTTTGTACAAAGCGACTCATCTATCACATACCTCATAGGAAAAGCCATATCATGGGGAAGATAAACGGCCTTGGTCTTGTCCATTCCAAAATTAAACGAGTTACTGCGCTCTACCGGACACACCTCAACGCACTTATTACATGCAGTACACTTTGAATTAACCAAACGCGGATTAACCTTAACTTTTACAGTAAAATTCCCCTCGGAGCCGCTGACGCTCTCTACCTCCGACATAGTGTAATAACTTATTTTAGAGTTCTGCTTGATACGTCTGAAATTTATCTCCAATCCGCAGTACGGCGGGCAGAGCTTAGGAAAGTACTTATTTAACTGGGCAACACGACCGCCAAGATATGGACTTTTTTCTATGATTACCGAGGTTATACCCGCCTCAGCAGCCTCTATAGCTGTAGTCATACCGCTTATACCGCCGCCTATTACCACCATTTGTGCTGTTTTTTCCTCTGGCATGATAAAAACTCCTCCACTTTTTATTCAACGGGCAAAAATGCGGAAAGGGACCCCACACTTGATGGGGTCCCTGATACCACAAATGCGTTTATCTATCAGTCTGGGAATAACTGTACGTAATCTCTCTTTGACATCTCCCACTGGTTGGTCTGAAGGTTGTACTTAGAAATCGTGAAGCACTTCCAGTTCTGGTCATCCACGAGGTTGAAGTCTCCTCTGTAGTAGTAACCAGGGTAACGGGAATCTTCTCTGAAGAGAATGTGTCTTGCATGGGACTCACCAGTCCAGATTCTGTGGTAGTTCTCCCAGCATCTCATAAGCTCGTGAAGGTCTGAGGCCGCCATTCTTAAGGAGTCTTCCTTAAGCATTGCCAACTGTCTTAAACCCTCTGTAAGCATGGTCTTGCTGGTCATATACCATACTGATACTCCTGCTACATACTCGTCCATGATCTTCTGGAGTCTGACCTGAAGCATCTTAGGTCTGATGTAGTGGGGGTTGACGTTAGGATCTGTGCTGTAGTTTTTGTACTTCTCATATATCTCAAACGGCAGATAAAGTTCAGCTGCCAGTTCTTCTGTGGATTTTGCTACTGTAGGCTTGTAGCCGGCATTGTCAAGACAGAAAGCTACCATAGCCTTAGCTGCGGTTCTGCCCTCGGCATGTGAGCCTGAGGAGAATTTGTGTCCGGATGCGCCAACGCCGTCGCCTGCTGTAAAGAGACCCTTTACGGTGGTCATTCTGTCATAGCCCCAGCACCACTCTTTTGGAGCGCCGAGGTCACTTGGACCACTTACCCAAAGACCTGCGCAACCTGCGTGTGAGCCAAGGAGATAAGGCTCGGTAGGCATGATCTCTGATGGGGACTTATCCGGCTCTACGTTGTTGGATGCCCACATTCCGGCCTGTCCGATACACATATCAAGAAAGTCTTCCCATGCCTCCGCCTCAAGGTGCTTGATCTGTTTGGCGTCCATGGTCTTAGCAAGCTCCGCCATAGCCAGGTGGGTATTCATAAGGATAGGACCCTTACCGGCTTTCATGTCAATCATCATCATGTGATTTCTGATTGCTGTGCCGAGTTTGTGTGGGTCTGAGCAGTACTTGCCATAGAGTTTATTGGTTGCCTCAAAGTTGGTTACACAGTAGTCCTCACCAAGAGCGTTGGTTGCTTTTGCTTTAAAGAAAAGGAACCATGCGCCGACAGGGCCATAACCGTCTTTAAATCTTGCAGGTACGAATCTGTTTTCCATCAGAACCAGCTCTGCTCCAACCTGTGCCGCTAATGCGTAGGTGGTGCCTGCGTTCCATACCGGGTACCATGCTCTTCCCTGGCCCTCTGCAACTGAACGGGGTCTGAATACGTTAACAGCTCCGCCGGCCGCCAGAAGCATACACTTTGCTTTGAATATGTAAGCTTTATTCTCTCTGGTGCTAAAACCTACCGCTGCCGCCACCTGGTTAGGCTCTTTAGCATCAAGGATGAGTTTTACGATAAAAATTCTCTCGTAGTGGTTCTGGGCAACGCCTGTAGCCGCTCTGTTGATCTCAAGGGCCTTCTTTGCCGCCTCTGCTACTATTACCTTGTAGGACTCACCATTTATCATTATCTGCCACTTACCGCTTCTTACCGGCTTGCCGCCCTCGGTAAGTTTCTTTGCCGGCTGTGCTCCGTCCATAGTATGGCCGTCATCCGCCCTTTTCCATACAGGGAGGCCCCACTCTTCAAAAAGGTGTACTGAATCGTCAACGTGTCTGCCTACGTCATATACGAGGTCTTCCCTTATGATTCCCATAAGGTCACCCTTTACATACTTAACATAATCCTTAGGATCGTTTTCACCCATGTATGTGTTGATTGCTGAAAGACCCATTGCAACTGCGCCGCTTCTGTCAGTGGCAGCCTTGTCAACCATGGTTATTTTAATGCCTTTTGGATTTGCCCAGCGGGCTCCCTCAAAAGCTGCTCCGCAGCATGCCATACCACCGCCGATTAAAAGCATGTCGGTCTCAACCTCGATCATCTCAGGCTTCTGGCAAAAAGAAAAATTACATGTTTCTAATTCCATTAGTTTCCTCCTAATTTATACTATTTTAATTTTAGTATTTACTTCAGTTACGGTTTTTTCACTTCCGGCAGGTTAAAGAAACCGGGCTTCTTCAGATTGTCGAAATTAGGCTCAGGCTTGCCCTTGTACGGGTCTATTGAGCCCTCTGCGGTTGTACGAATAGGGAATTTGAAGCGCTTCAGTGCACCGCTTCTAAACTTTACAGTCCACATAATGGAATCAGAACCTCTCATAGGAATAACGTTTCCACCAAGGGGATTGAAATCCTGGTAGCCTCTTACCTCGATGGCCTGCTGCGGGCATATCTTTACACAGCTATAGCATTCCCAGCACTGCTCAGGCTCCTGGTTGAAAGCTTTCATTCTGTCGCGATCCAGCTTCATAAGGTCATTAGGACAGATGTACATACAAGCGGTTCTTTCCTGCCCTTTGCAGCCGTCGCACTTCTCGGTCATAACAAAACTCGGCATATGTTACCTCCTTTTTAATTGTTGGCTTAAAAAGCCAGCGTTAATTGTTCTCTTTCAGGCTTTTGCCTTGTCATACAAAGCAGCCCTGTTTTGTAATACAAAAGGGGGTATAAAAATACCCCCTGTTTTACTTAGCCGGTTGAATGTTTGTGCATCTTTATTTCAACTTTATCAGTCAGTCCGGCGTAGTACTTCCTCAGAACATCAAGAACCTCAGGGCGGCTGAAATG
The DNA here is from genome assembly GCA_039908095.1 of Nitrospirae bacterium YQR-1. Lineage (NCBI taxonomy): Bacteria > Pseudomonadati > Nitrospirota > Nitrospirae bacterium YQR-1. The sequence continues at coordinate 362,443 of JAMOBJ010000001.1, read as the reverse complement.
ATCGGGAACCTCGAGATTTTCAGAGAGCATCTTTCTTAAGGCTGTACCACTTAACATCAGTCTGTCCTCCTTACCGTGCGGACATGTTCTCATGGAGGCCATACCGTCGCACTTGGTGCAGTAGAATGTCCAGTCAATGTTCATCGGCTTGGTTTCAAGAGCATCTGATGGAATCTCTTTAAAAATAGTCTGGGCATCAAACGGACCGTAGTAGTCGCCCACACCTGCGTGGTCTCTGCCCACGATAAGGTCACTGCAGCCGTAGTTCTGTCTAAACAGTGCATGTAAGAGGGCCTCTCTGGGGCCTGCATATCTCATATCCAGCGGGTATCCGGCCTGTACACAGGTGTTTTTCACAAGATAGTGCTCCATGAGCAGGTTGATACAGTCCTTTCTTACGTTTGCAGGAATATCGCCGGGTTTGAGTTTACCTAAAAGCTGGTGAATTAAAAGGCCGTCACAAATTTCGATAGCAATTTTTGCAAGAAACTCATGGGAACGGTGCATCGGGTTTCTGGTCTGAAACGCTGCCACACGGCTCCAGCCCTTATCTTCAAATATCTTTCTGGTCTCGGCAGGGGTCAGATATATGCCTGCATATTCGGTTGGGAATGTGCCCTGGCTTAAAACTTTTACGGGGCCTGCAAGATTTATATCGCCTTGCTGCATAACCATGGCTACACCGGGATGAGCCTGGTCGTCGGTTCTGTAAACTTTCTTGCACTCGTGTATCTTGTCTATTGAATACTTTTCCTTTATAACCATGGTGCCCATGATCTCGCCGGTTTCATCATCAACGAGGGCGACTTCTTGGTTATTTTTTAAACTATCAGCCTGCTCCTTTGATGTTGAAATGGTGACGGGGATCGGCCAGAATACTCCATCTGTCATCAAGTAGTTATCGCAGACTCCTTTCCAGTCATCATGCCCCATGAATCCGTCAAGGGGTGTGAAGCCCCCTATACCCATCATTATAAGATCGCCGACTTCTCTTGAGGCCATCTTAACCTGAGTCAGAGTCTTAGCTTTCTTCATTTCCTCGGCATGAGCTGCTCCCTCTAAAAGAAGCGGCTTCAATACCTTGTCCTTGCCATGCGGCCTTACCAGTGCCATATCTTTACTACCTCCTGTGATTTATTATGATAACATCGTGGTTATTTTATTAAATATCTCATTTATATCGCCCTGGCCGTCAACCCTCTTCAGAATTGCCTTGCCTCCGTAGTAATCTATGAGAGGCTCAGTCTGAGCCTTATATACGTCGAGCCTTTTTTTGATAGTATCCTCTTTATCGTCATCTCTCTGATAAAGGTCTCCGCTGCACTTGTCACATTTAGCCTCAGTTTTTGGGGGACTGAAGTAAACATTGTACATTTGGTTGCAGCCCTTGCAGGTACGCCTTCCGGTTAATCTCTTCATCAGGATGTCAAAGTCAACATCCACACTTAACGCCCTCTGAAGCGGCATTCCCATAGACTCTAAAACAGTATCAAGGGTCGCAGCTTGGGCGGTGTTGCGTGGGAATCCATCAAGTATGAAACCAGCCTTGCAATCGCTCTGCGAAAGCCTGTCTTTTACCATGCCAATCACCACACTGTCGGGCACAAGTTCTCCTCTGTCCATATAGCCTTTGGCCTCTTTTCCAAGGGCGGTACCGTCTGCCACATGTTTTCTCAAAATATCCCCGGTTGATATCTGAGGAATACCATATTTGTCTATCAGCATCTTAGCCTGAGTTCCCTTGCCGGCGCCCGGCGCTCCAAGCATAACTAATCTCATATCTCCTCCGTTTGTCTTAATGCGGTACTGGTCTATTTAAATTTAACCCTTTTATCCATTCATTCCCTTAAACTGCACAACACATCCGGCAACATCATACACAAAAACATTCTCCGTTGTCAAGACGGACTTCCCGGCTTTACGCAAATAACTATGCAATACCTTAGGATTTTACAAATATATTTTTTTTGTGTCAAGGGAGTTAAGCTATAAATTATAGTTTTTTACAAAAAAATTTTTAGGGACCGTCATTTATTGAAAACAGAGACGATTTAAGGGTTACGGCTGGCTTTATCCAAAAATCAGGATATCTCTTTTCAAAACACTCCAATGCCGCATTTCTTTTCCGGTCATTGTCAAATGCGCCGAAAATCGCTGAGCCACTGCCACTGAGAAGTGACACAAGTGCTCCCTTACTTCTTAGCAGTCCTTTTATTTCATCAATCCACGGAAAGTCTCCTCTGATTGCTTCCTCTATATCATTTCTCATTAGGCTAGCCACAGATTGAAAATCACCGGTTTTCATTGCTTTAATAAATTCATTGACAATAGCAGGTATGTTCAGAGCTTTATTATGCCTCATAATTTTTTTATCCGTCATATCGTCAACCCTGCCGTAAGCCCACGGGGTTGATATTGAAACAGGGGGTTTCAGCAACAGCAGAGGCACGGTGCTGTCAAGCTCCACAGGCGTAACAAGCTCCCCTCTGCCCTCTACCATGGCTGTAGTGCCTCTGATAAAAAATGGGACATCTGAGCCAACCTCCGATGCTAATTTTACAAGGGTCCCTGTACTGAGGTTAAGGTTAAAAAGCATATTCATACCCATCAGGGCAGTGGCGGCATCTGAGCTTCCGCCACCTAGGCCTGCCTCTGACGGTATTTCCTTTTTAAGTCTGATATAGATTTTGCCATCATTATTTTCGGCTGTTGCACAGGAACTTTTTATATAACCGGCTAAAACTTTCAGTGCTTTTGAAACAAGATTTGCATCAGCCGGTATTTTTAAGTCGCTTTCCAATGTAAGAGGTGAAAACACAGTGGCGTCATCCGTCTTCTTAAACTCCAGAGTGTCACAGACACTTACAGCTTGAAACAGAGAGGCTATATCGTGGTAGCCGTCAGCCCTCAGGCCGGTAACGTACAAAAACCAGTTGATTTTTGCAGGTGCCGTTAGTATAAGCATACAAGTGGGAACTAATTATTCACAGGCTTAGCTGAATTTTTTATTTTCTCTTCCACCCGCTCTTTAAGGCCAATCTCGTCTTTATAGTGTTTGATAGCGTTTTTCCATGCCTCAAGCGCTTTTTCGTGCATCTCCAGTTTGGCATACATATCTCCAAGATGTTCAAATATGGTGGCGTCGTCATTAACAAAACCTACAGCCCTTTCCTGCTCTTTCAGGGCATCCTTGAATTTGCCCTTTTTGAAATAAACCCAGGCGAGGCTGTCCATAATATAACCGCTGTCTGGTTTAAGCTTCAAGGCTTTTTTCACTAACTCAAGAGCCTCATCGAGCTTTATTCCTCTGTCGGCGTAGGAGTATCCAAGGTAATTTAAAGCATCGGAGTTGTTGGGATTAAGCTCTATCACCTTCTTTATATACTTCTCCATCGTATCATAGTCATGCAGCTTTTCATACACATTGGCAACATTAAGGTACAGTTCCTCATTGTCAGGGTACAGTTCCAGTCCCTTAGACAGCAGCTCCATTGCCCTATTGTAATTTTTCATATTAGTGTAAACGAGTGCGGTATAAAGGAAATACTCAGGCTTTGATGTATCAAAAGAAAGAAGCTCCTCGTAAAAATAAGCAGCCCTTTCGTAATTCTTAGTTTCCTTATACAAATATGCGAGTCTCAGAAAGGCTTTTACATTCTTAGGAGATATGTTGACAGCCTGTTTTAACTCTTCAATCGCTAAATCGAATTTCCTTAAAGCCTCGTATGCTAATGAAAGATAGTATCTGGCCAAAACGTTCCTTGGCGAGGCCGACTTAACCAGCATAAATTCATCAACAGCTTTGTCAAAGACTTCCTGTTCAAGATACAGCAGACCGATTCTTAAATGTATGTCAACATTTTCAGGCAACTCTTTACTTAGTGCCTCTAACTCCTCTATAGCCTTAGGAATGTCTTTGTTTGTCATATAAAGCCTTGAGAGCATCTCCCTGGCCTTCAGGTTCTGTGGATTTATTGCAAGGGCGCTCTTGTATTGTTTTGCCGCTTCGTCCTTGTTGCCCTTCATTTCACTGATTATACCCAGATAAACAATTGCAGGGTCAAAAGACGGGTTGATGGTAATGGCTGTTTTTAAATATTTGGTTGCATTATCAAAGTCACCGGTCTCCATATATATAACACCCAGATAATAATTTCCCATAACATTGGAAGGATCTTTATCAACAAAGACCCTGAGCACCCTGCCGGCACTTTCGTAATCTTTCTTTGACAGATACAGTGCGCCTAAAAACACTATTGCACCGGTGTCGTTGGGGTCAAGGTCTATGATTTTTTCATAGAGTTTTATGGATTCATCAGAGCTCTTCCGTGCATTGTACAGCTCTCCCAGGAGCTTTAGGGCAGGGATATAGTTGGGGTTTTTCTTTAACACCTCCTCGGCAATCTTTACCGAATCATCCGCTCTGTCCTGCCTGAGCAAAATATACGCTATCTGAACTTTCAGATACGGCGAGTCGTGGTCTTCCTTTAAAGCTGTTCTAAATTCCTTTAACGCCTTTGCCCAGTCATTTTGCTCCTCGGCTATGACTCCAAGCATGTAGTGGTACCAGGCATACTCAATTCTGCTTTCACCTGAATTTGAATTTGAATTAGCGCCGGTGGCGTATGCCCCTGCATTAAAAACAAAGCTAAACAACAGTAACAACTGCAAAAAAAAGAATATTCTACCTTTCATCTTACTCCATAATATTAGTTAGTACACACCTCAATCATAGGAAATCGCCCATGTACAAGGCTCTTTCCAGTCTCCTTCGGCAACACGCCAGGAGCTTTTCCCTTAACTTATCAAAGATACACTTCATCCGGCCTCTTCTGTCTAATAGTTTATTATAACATAAAAAATCTTTAACTTAAAGATGTTAGGGTTCTTTGTTTAAAAAATATAAAGCCTGCAAGAGCTCCTGCCATACACAAGTACATCTTTATACCAAGTTGCATTCATTCGATTAACTTTGTTGGCATCGTCGAAAGCTCCTTGACGTCTCCCCTAAGGGGAATCCCCTATGAGGGGAGGTGTCGCTTTCTCCTTGCCGCCTCGTTACTCTTTTGACTGCTACTTGGTATTATTAGCTCCTCACATTGACTCTGCTGCCGCCAAAGGGTTAATTTAAGATATGGACGCAGTGGAGTTCCTTGACGTATCGGGCGACATCGGGCTCAGAGTAACCGCCGCAAACATGGCTGAGTTATTTGTTAAGGCGGCCTGTGCGTTTTCCTCACTTACTACCGATTTTGATAAGATAGAGGCCGCAGATACCATGGAAATCATCCTTACCGCCGAGTCCACCTCTGACCTCATCGTTGCGTGGCTTAATGAGCTAATTTATAACTTTGACACAAACGGATTTCTCTGCAAGGAAATAATAATCAAAGAATTCTCTCAAACTCATATAAGCGCCACTGTCAAAGGTGAGACTTTCGACGAAAACAGACATGAAAAAGGTTTTTTGATAAAAGCCGCCACCTATCACGGCCTTAAAATAGAAAGCGGCGAGTCTTTTTCGTCTCTGGAAATAATTCTGGATATTTAAGGGGGTCAAGGGGGCTGCGCTCCCTTGTGAGAGGGGATACTAAGGGGAGAGTGAAACTCTCCCCTTAGAGTATCATTTTAGCAGGTGGAGGTGGTGTTATGGCAGGAAAGCTGATAAGAAAGGATGAAAACCGGATAGAGGTACCGATAGGTTACAAGGGTGGAATGCTTGTGCCGGGCGTGATTTTTTTAAATGAACAGCTTGGGGAGTTTCTTGAGCCGCAGGCGATAGCGCAGGTGGCAAATGTATCCACACTGCCCGGCATCGTCGGGGCATCTCTTGCCATGCCGGATATTCATACCGGATACGGTTTTGCCATAGGCGGTGTGGCGGCATTTGATATAAACGAGGGGATAATCTCTCCCGGTGGAGTCGGTTATGATATAAACTGCGGAGTGCGGCTGCTTAGAAGCAATCTCACAAGGCAGGAGGTTCTTCCCAGGATAAACGATCTTGTCTCAGCCATATATAACAGTGTTCCCTCCGGGGTTGGCTCAAAGGGCAAGATCAGACTAAGCCCCGATGAGCAAAAAAAAATCATAGTAAAAGGCGCACTGTGGGCTCTCGGGCGGGGTTACGGCAGTGCCTCCGATCTGGAAAAAACCGAATCAGACGGAGTGCTGGAAGGCGCCGACTCTTCCGTAATAAGTGAAAAAGCCTTGGAACGGGGCAGAAACCAGCAGGGAACCCTGGGCTCAGGTAATCACTTTATCGAAATCCAGTATGTAAGCAAGATATTTAATGAAAGAGCTGCACAGGTTTTCGGACTTTTTGAGGGACAGGTAACTGTCATGATTCACACCGGCTCTCGGGGGCTTGGACATCAGGTCTGCACGGATTTCCTTCCTTTGATGGAAAAAGCCTCTAAAAAGTACGGAATCGAGCTGCACGACAGGGAGTTAGCTTGCGCTCCATTTTATTCACAGGAGGCACAGGATTACTTTGCCGCTATGAAGGGGGCCGCCAACTATGCCTGGGCTAACAGGCAGTGCATTATGCACCTTGTGTCAGAGTCCTTCATTACGGCAATGAGAGGCTCTCCTTCAAGTGCCGGCCTGAGTCTTATATATGACGTTGCACATAACATCGCTAAAGTGGAAACCCACAGAGTTGGAAACCGTGACATCAAACTGGTTGTTCACAGAAAAGGGGCAACGCGGGCATTTCCTGCAGGGCACCCTGAGCTTCCCGATATTTACAAAGCTGTCGGGCAGCCGGTTTTGATTCCAGGCGATATGGGGCGCTCCTCCTTTGTACTAATCGGCACCCCGCAGGCAATGACGGAAACTTACGGCTCAACCTGTCACGGAGCAGGCAGACTACTGTCTCGCCACGGCGCTATAAGGGCGGCAAAGGGCAGGCAAATACGGCAGGAACTCCTTGAGGCCGGAGTTACAGCCACAAGTGCCGGCAGAGGCACGCTTGCCGAGGAAATGCCGGAGGCGTATAAGGATATTGCAAATGTGGTAAGCGTTGTTGACAGCGCTCAGATATCTAAAAAAGTAGCTATGCTAAAGCCCATAGGCGTTATAAAGGGTTAGAGTGCTGAAAATAGGAAAAATCAACTTTGTTAATTTATATCCAATTTTTCGGTGCCTTGAAGAGGACATTGCAGGAAACTCCACAGAAAAACAGTACTATGAAATAATCCCGGGCGTGCCCTCTCATCTTAACTCACTAATCAGAGAGGGGAAAATAGACGTAAGCCCCTCATCCTCAATTGAGTACCTTAGACGCCCTGAGCTTTATGACATAGTGCCCGGGCACTCTGTCAGCTCCTTTGGTCCTGTAAAAAGCATCATCCTGTTTAGCAAAATGGATATTACTAAGCTTGAGGGCACCACAGTGCTTGCCTCATTCCAGTCGGAAACATCTGCGGCACTTCTTAAGATCATTTTTTTGGAATTTTACGAAATAAATGTCAACATTGAGACAACCGGCATCACACTTGCCGAGGGCCTGAACACTCACCCCGCCTATCTGCTGATAGGTGATAACGCTTTGTACAAACTTCACTGCCGTGCCGGTATTTCAACGGAAATATTCACATACGACCTTGGAGCTCTGTGGTATGAACACACCGGTCTGCCGTTTGTCTTTGCTCTGTGGATATCAAGAAAAGATTGCAACCAAAATCTGCTCTCAGAGTTTGTATTAGCTCTTAACCGCGCAAAAAACCGCTCATTGAACAGCCTCTCTGAAATCGCACAGGGCTGCCCCTGCTCTAAAATATTCTCTAAAGACATGCTTGTCTCGTACTGGGAAAATATCTCTTATGACCTTACTGAAAAACATATGCAGGGACTACAACTTTTTGAAACTTATCTGAAAAAACATGATGTACTCTGTAATTGTAATACCAAGGTAGCATTCTGAAGTAAACGCAGGCGTACTTTTACATACATTTAAGGAGCTTGTGACAAAGCAAACAAAGTTAGACGATTGAAGGCTGCTTGGTATAACGTATCCCCAACCGCTACAGTGCTATTTTAAACTCAGCACCTCCCTTTATGTTTTTGCATGTGATAGAGCCGCCCATACTCTCAATTATGTTTTTACTCATATACAGACCAATGCCCGTGCCTTTGTCCTCGGATTTGGTCGTAAAGTAAGAGTCAAAGACTTTGCCGATAATATCATCTGCAATGCCTCCGCCGTTGTCACCAACTGTTAATATAATCTTGCCGCCTGCCTTTGAAAGACCAATCTTTATCTCACCCATGATGTCCCTGCTCATGAGATTGTTTTCCCGACAAGCGGTGATGGCATCCCGTGAATTGTTTATCAGGATTAAAACTACATGTTTGAATTCGTTTTCATGTCCGGTAATTAAAAACCGCTCGGAAGGGCTGCCTTTATCAAATGTAACGACTATATTGGATGTATTTAGCATGTCACTAAACATAGATAATACATCTTCTATTGAGTCTCTGAGGTCAAACATAGTGGAGGCCTTTGTCGGCTTAAGAAAATTCCTGAAATCGTGAATAGTTTTTGACATAAAATCAATTTTATTCATAATATGGGCAACTGTTTCATTCATGTATTCCTTAGTTATCTCTCCGTATTTGTATGCATCCTTTATTCCCTGTGACAGTAAAGATATAGCAGTCAGGGGTTGTTTCCATTGATGTGCTATGGCGCCTATCATCTCACCGATAGAGGCCAGCCTGGATTGTTGTGCAAGCAGGCGTCTCTCATGTGCCCTCAGTGCCGTCTCTTCCTTAATCTTCTGCTGTAGTGCTTTGTTAAGAGAACGTATCTCATCCTCTTTTGCCATTCTCTCCGTGACATCTCTAGATACATGAATAAACTTATCTACATCTCCAACTGCATTTATAATAGGATACACCGCAACCTCAACATAAATCTTCGAACTTTTACTATTGTTATAATGAATGTGATTAACCGCCGCCGCCTTCCCGGTTCTTAAAAACTCCTCTATCGGGCACGGAGTATCCGGCAACAGGCAAGGTGCGCCCCTGTGATGTGTCAGTTCATAACAACACATCCCTACTGGCTCTGTTTTTACATTCTTTCTTTTTTTGAGCACAGAGTCGTTTACCCATAATATCTTAAAATCCTTTGTAATAAGGAGTATTTCATCTGTAATTCCGTTTGCGACCGTCTCCAGCAATTGCTTTGTCATTTTCAACTCATTTAAAGAATTTTTCAGTTCCTCCTCAAATTTCTTGCTCAAAACCGCCTCTTCCTCTAATTTCTTCTTTAGTTCCTTCAGTTTCTTTTCCGTACTATGTCTGTACAAGGCTATCTCAATATTAGATTGTAACTCTTTGCTGTTAAATGGCTTTATCATGTAACCAAACGGCTGTGTTGCTTTGGCCCGCTCCAACACTTCGGCATCTGAATGGGCGGTAAGATACACGACAGGAATATCAATTTTGCTGGATATCTCATAAGCTGTCTCAATACCATCCAATCGTCCCTCCAGTCTTATATCCATAAGAATCAGGTCAGGGATATCTTTCAATGCACGTCCGATAGCCGCCTCTCCCGTCATCTCATGCGAGGTTACGATGTAGCCCAAGTTTTCCAGAATATCCCTTGTACACATTCCGGTTATTACCTCATCCTCTACTATCATAATCCTGGCTTTACTCATTGCAATCCTCCACCATAAAACTCTATGTAACCATTTTTAATCATAACTCTTAATAAACCGGATAATAAATTTTGCTCCGTTTGTTCCGTCTGTTTCTATGGTTCCTTTAAGTTGTCTGACAAGCTGAAAAACTATCTGGAGCCCCAGACCTCTCTCCCGTCTAATGTCCATGTCTTCCGGAAATCCTGTCCCGTTATCGCTTATGATTAATTCAATCTCGTCATCCTCATGTTTATGAAGTGATAATTTAATTTCACCACCTTTGCCATCCCTGAAAGCATGTTTTAAAATATTAGTAAACAGCTCATTTATTATTATTCCACATGGAATAGCAACCGCTACTCCGACACTGAAATTATCTATGTCATATTTTAAACCAATCTTACTTTCATCAATTATTAATGAAACAACAAGCTCATTTGTAAGAGTTGTTATGTATTTACCTAAATCAATACCAGCTAAATCTTCTGTGCTATAAAGATTTTCATGAACTAACGCTATTGATTTAATTCTGTTCTGAGTCTGTATAAACATGGCTTTGTACGTTTCATCCTTAACATATTTTATTTGAAGCTCAATAAGCCCTGAAATCAACTGCAGGTTGTTTTTTACCCTGTGATGCAACTCCCTTAATAGCATCTTTTTCTCTAAAACCGATTTTTTTAAAATATCCTCAGCTTTTTTACGCTTAGTTATCTCAGTCTGAAGCTGTAGATTATAATCATTAAGCTGAACCGTTCTTTCTTCTACCCTGCTCTCCAGCTCTTCATTAATTCTCTGTATTTCATGTTCATATTCCTTGCGCCTTTTTATATCCAGCGACATAAATAACATGAGTGCACCTGTAAGGAATATCACACTTGCTATCAAAAATACATACAGACAATTTTTTAAAATTCTTTTGTTTACTTCAGAAAGTTCAACGAGTAAATGCATATGCCAATCGTCCTCTGTGCTATGAGCACTCTCCAAAATATATCTGATGTTAACATATTGATTTGTTTCAGGGTCATTCCGGCGAATTGTTACAATATTTAAATTACCTTTGATTAATGATTCTGTTATTGGCAGAGGAGGTATAGGCTCTGTACCATATTGCCTGGTATCTTTTATTTCTTGCATGATTTTATCAGATAATTTATTTATAGAGTGAAACCTGTATCTTTCATCATTAGAAGCAAAAATCACACTGTTAGCATCTACAAGAAGTAATATCCCATTGATTGCAGTGGTTTTTGGTTCAAAAATATTTAAATCATATTTGATTACAACTACTCCGACTATATCTTCACCATTTTTTACAGGATATGCAGAATAATACCCAGGAACATTCGATGTGCTGCCTATAGCAATATATCTGTCCGGCTGGCCTTTAACAGCTTTCTTGAAGTATTCCCTGAAGTTGTAATTTTTACCAACAAAACTTTGCGGTGATTTGTAATTGCTTGATGACAGCGTAAGCCCCTCTGTATTCATTATATAGGTTACAGCAGCGCCAACTGAGGCATTAAACCGCAATAAGTACTCATTCATCGCCGCAACTTCAGCCGGATGATTACAAAATTCGATGATTACAGGATTTTCCGACAATACGTGTGCTGCAGAGATGTAATTTTTCAGTTTATCGGTCAAGTAATGATCATATACAATTAAATGCTCCACAGCCTTATTGTGAAGATATAGTATTGTACTGTGTTCTGTCCAAAATACCGTAATTCCCAGTGCAACCAGACAAATCATTATATACACAATAAAAAGACGATAGTACATTACACGGTTTTTTAAACCTTTTTTCATTTCGCTAATTAGGTTTATCACAATAAACAAGAACACTGTCATATCTCTATTCTGAGCTCAGCACCACCATCAATGTTTATTACCGTAAGCCTTCCGTGCATGCTCTTTTCAACAGCCGGCAGGTCAAACCTAAGCGGCACAATAAAACTGTATCTCCATTATCATCACTTCCTGCAAGCAGTGGAATAACTAATATTAAGAGCAGTATAACGTCTGTCCTATTGTGCATGCTTTCATGGCGCTACCCCCCAAGGTAAACCCTAAACATCTATAGAGCAGGATTCACAACTTACAAATTCATCCCCACGATAACATCGTTTCAATGTTATCATAAATTCAGCGCTCATGTATTCCTTTAATAAAGAAACTCTTTATGATTATCAATTATACAAAAGCAATAGTCCATCAAGGCTAATACCAAGTTGCTGGACAATTCATTAAATTCAAAAAGTAAATAATGACACTCTATTGATACCCCCCACAGATAAACGCCATCTCTACAGAATATACTCATATATATATACAAAAGTCAAGCAAAATATTCACCCTGTCTTAGCAAAGTAACAATGTCCGGTTCTTAGCAAAATGAAAGTGTCCAAAAGAGAGCGGTCATAGTATCCTCATTTGAAGAAGGAGGGGCTATGGCAGGGGAGGACATAATAGTAAAAAGACAATACGTACGGACCTTATATATTCTTACGGCCTTAGCCTTTCCCTTGACTATGACGTCATCGGAGTTATACCACTACCCTTTTTCATTGCCTTTTATTTCCACGTATAGTCTTATAATGGATTTTTCATCCTCTGTCATATCAACAAATTGACCGCCGGCAAATTGGTAACCTCCGCTGATTTTAGAGTTTCTTATCTGAAACCTAATATTTTTAAGATGTTTGTCAAAAAGTTCAAATGTCAGGTTATAGATATGCTTAATTTTCAACTGCTCATGGCCGGCTGTAAAAGACCTGGTTGAAATCTTAAGCAGAGCACCACCGGAGCTAAAGTTAAGAATAAGAGACCGTGCGGAAAAACCGCCCATGGGCTCTGTAACCTCTACCTCACAGTTGGCTGTAAACCTGCTGTGGCGCCTTTTCATCGCAGAGGATTTCTCAAAATCGGAAAATCCCCAAAGTTTGTGCGGATTTATATGCAGATGAATGTCTGAGTATAAGAGCATTTCCACTACGGCATAGTCGGGCTCCGATGTGTCGCGCCTGATGGGATTAGCTGCTAAAAAGCCGTTAGACCTAATTATGGTTTTCACAACCGGCGTGTTTGCCTGTCTGCCCCTTTCTACAACAACGGCCACCTCCCTATTTTTAAGTTTTACAAAGGACCCCGGCGGGTAAATTCCAAGATGCTTTATAAAGATCATGGCAAGATTTTCATCTATGTCCTTGCCCTTTTGCAGAAAAATCCTCTTCATTGCCTCATTGGCACAGAGCGCCCCCCTGTAGTTTCTCTCCGACACCATAGTGCAGTATATGTCGGCAAGGCGGGCAACACGGGCACATTCCGTGATTTCATCTCCCCTTAGGCCTGAGGGGTAGCCGCTGCCGTCATAAGTCTCATGATGTTGCATGACCGTCTTTAGCCACAGTTGGTCATTTATACCGCGCAATTGCAGCATTTCAACACTTTTGGCGGGGTGCTCTTTTATTTCCCTGCGCTGAGCATCTGTCAGAGGAAGGCTTTGGCACAGCAGGTTGTTCTGAAGCTCCACTATTGATATGTTCATGGTCAGGACAGCTCCTATGAGGGATTTTCTTTGCTCTACAGGCCAGTTGAGCCTTTTGGCTATAATCTCCGCCACCGTGGCGGCATGCACCGGGTGTTTTACTGTGTATGAAAGATTTCTGTCCATGTAGAGGGCTCCCAGACTAAGGTCCTCGTCATCATAGCAGCACTGTACAATGTTGTCTGTTATTTGCCCGATACGAAGTGATATGTTTGATTTGCCGGTACTATCATTTAGCAGGCCGTTTAAATTATCCGTTACTGTATTGATTATCTCAAAGGGGGTTTCAAGTATCTTATCGCCCTGCCCTCCCAGCTCATCCTGCTCAAAGTCCTGATACACGGCCGTTGCATAGGGGGTCATAAGCTCAGTCAGCAGACGAAGCTCCCCATCGTTCTTAACTACGTAACCCTTGCGGAGCATGAGCTTTCCGTTGACGTCATAAATGGGACGCTCCAGCGGCTCCCCAATACGTACATCCTTAAGCCCTATGAGTCTGCTTTCCATACAGCAGGCCTGTCAATGATTTAAAACGGAGACAGTAACTTGAAATATTCCACTGAAGTACTGCACAAATAAGCCCTCATTTAAATAATTTAAAATATTGCGTCTTACGAACGCTACATGGTATCAGATTTTCTGTGCTTTGAGCACCTCAACCAGATTTAATGTTTCAAGCAAATTGTACAAGCGTTCATCTTTAATAAAAAGTTTGATTTCTATCTTGTTTTCTAAAACAAGTTTTAATAAATAGCCGATTAATGAGGACGTCATTGAAACAGATTCCGGTATTTTTATTGATATGTAATTCTTCCCCTTTTCCACCAGACTATTGAGAGAGTCTTTGATTTTCAGATAATCATCTATTGTTTTAATATGTCCGGTTATAGTTACTTCCGAATCACCAGTTACCAAAATTTCCATCTTTCCCTCACCTTATAGTGTTTATCAGTACCGCCTCGGTACCACCTGCGCTGTATAATAATATATTGGAGAGAGCTTTTGCAATTTTGATTCCCCTTCCGGTAAATTGCTTGTTATCAGGGTTTGTATCACTGAGTATGGAAAGGTCAAAGCCTAAACCCTCGTCTGCAATCTTTATCAGCAAAAACTCTTTTCCCTTGTTTTTGACAACATTAATCGTGACGGTTATTTTTTCATCAATATCTTTTTCTTTTTCAAGTAAGAATTCCTCGTAAGTACCTTTATTGATCAATTCGTTTTTTTGAATAGCTTTTATGTTCAAATTACCGTGTTCATAGGCATTCATTAACAGTTCAGTAAAAGAGTTCATAACTGAGGCATTGAGGTTGACGCTAATTCCCATAGCCGTCAGATATTTTTCCACCTCACACTCAAGCCGGTTAACCTCTTCAATCCGGCTCTCTATACTGTATATCCTCATGTTGTCATCAGTTTCGTTAAATCTCTGAAGCAAGATAAAGGTAATGTCATCCTCGGATGCTTCCGTTACTGCTTTAAATTTTCCGTACAATTCCTCTTTGAAGAAACTATTAAGGAAATCCTCCTCTATCTGTTCCTGGTAAATGGCGGTATTTTGTCTTACGCCGCACTCGTTTAAACCGTCGCTGTGAATGAGAATTTTTTTGAACTCTTTAAGACTGCAACTGTTGATAGTATGAGTGTTGAGATAGCTCATAATCGGCAGGTTATTGCTTTTTAGTTTCAGTATGGAGCCGTCGTTTTTTTCAACAAGTATAGGGGGCATGGAGTACAGGGCATAGTCCATAGTCTCATTTTTAAAGTCGAAAAAAACAAAAGCGGCGCACAGGATTTCTTCACTAAGCAGTTCTTTCTTTATAAAGTTTGTATAGTTTATTATAAAATCATTAAAATCAAAACAGCCGCTCTGTACACTCTGGTCAATCATATGATTAATAAAAGAGGTCGTAAGAATGGTTGTAACCGAGGCGGAGAGCCCCTTACCCATGGCGTCTGATATAAAAAACAGGTATTTTTGCTCCGACACCTCCCTTAATGAGTAGCTATCCCCGCTTAGTATATCAAGCGGAACATAGCAAACCTCGGCAAACCAGATGGAATTACCCTCCGCAGAGCTTATTGATTTATAGTTCAGATCGTTTTTAATTATCTTAAGCTCCTTAAGAAAAGCCATATCCTGCTGTGCCAAATGGTATTTTTCTCTGTAGCGGAGAATTTCCAGTTCCTGAGCCTGGTTTTTTCGCGCCATATTTTCCACCACATACTGCGCTACCGCCAACTCTATGGCATTAATGAGGGTGGGCATCATTATGGGTTTTGTAACAAACTGGGTTACACCCAGGTTTATTGATTCAATTAAGAAATTGGTGTCTATGTAGCCGGTTATGAGGATAATTGGAACACGGGTATCAATTCTACGTATTTCTCTTATCATTTCAAGGCCGTTTAGCTCCGGCATCATGTAATCGGTCAGGATCAGGTCAATATGGTGTTGGCTGTATTTGCTAAGGGCCGCCTCACCGCTTTCTGCAACGATGACCTCCTTAAAGATTCTCATCAGTATTCTGATTAGCCAGGGGGAATCCTCATCGTCAACAAACAGTATGGTTAAATCCTTTTTAACTTCAAATAATTTATTGTATTCAAGCATAACTGTGTCTGTTTACCTTGTGTGCTATTTTAATATTTCTTGATTTGCCATTATTTAGCCGTTTGAGGTTGAAAAAGATTTTTACCGATTAACATCAAATGACAATGGACGGAAATATCCCGGGCACTGAGGTTACTCCAATATATCATTAACGTTAAACCTGAAATCTTTCGAGAGCTCCCATAATCATGATACAGTATGGCATCTGACTCACCGTTTTGTCAACACGTCTGCATATTTTCCCCATTAACCACTCGCCTCCAAAGCGATTAATACCCTTTTATTAA
Organism: Nitrospirae bacterium YQR-1; assembly: GCA_039908095.1. Classification (NCBI taxonomy): domain Bacteria; kingdom Pseudomonadati; phylum Nitrospirota; species Nitrospirae bacterium YQR-1. The sequence goes on along the minus strand of JAMOBJ010000001.1, from coordinate 346,333 downwards.
ATCTCTTACCCACACAAAATGGAAAGAAACCAAAACAAATTACTTTAAACATTGACGGCATACCTGTAAAAATGATTAAATATCGGATAGTTTATATAATAGATTCTGAATGATTGGAGCTGACACGGTGATAAAACAAACCAGGAAAATTTTACTTTCTTTAGTAACACGGCAGTTGAGAAATCAAAAGGGCTTTACGCTTATGGAAATACTCATAGTGGTTATGATTATAGGTCTCATTGCCTCCCTGATAGCTCCCAACATTATGGGCAGGTTTGCAAGGAGCCAGGAGGAAATAGCCAAAGCGCAGGTAGAGATGCTCTCAGCCTCCGTGCAGTCTTTTTATCTTGACATCGGGCGCTGCCCGACTGATTTAAACGAACTGATTGCTTCAACGGAAAAACATTGGAGAGGACCATATCTTTCTAAAAAAATTATTCCTGAAGACCCCTGGCACAGGGCCTACCAGTACAAGTGTCCTGGTGAACACGGCACTTTTGATCTCTACTCCCTCGGACCCAACGGCAAGGTGGACGAGCAGATAATAAAAAATTGGTAGAAGAAACCTCAACAGACACGCTCCCCTGCGCCTCTGAGGCTTCGCAGCCATTTGATTATGCGCCCACAGCCCGGTTTTCCTCCATGCCGGTTGGCCAAATACTTGTCAACAAATTCGGCATCAGAGAGCAGGAAATTGAAAAAGCCCTTGATGTACAAAAAGAAATAGGCGGATTCCTCGGACAAATTCTTATCAGCACCGGTGCTATCACAGACTACCAGCTCATTGAAAGCCTCAGCGCTCAACTGGGGATTGCCGTCTTTGACAGGGAATCATTCGGAGAGCCAAAGGACGACCTGGTTCAATCATTTACCGGTAAACTTAATATCGAGTACCTGATTAAAAACCGCTTTGTGCCCATTGAGTTAAAACAAATGCCTGCCGGGCTCTCAGTTACCTTTATAACAAACGATCCCCTTAATGCTCCCATAATAGATTACATCACAATGTCGCTGGTGGCCGATGTCTCTGTTTTGCTTGCCACTGAGCAGACTATAAATGAGTTTTCAAGGCCATTCAGGGTCTCCGGCAAGGACCTCGTATCCCTCAGCATGGATGACAACCCTGAGCTGCTTAAAGAAATGGCGTCGGAAGCTCCGGTCATTAAGTTTTTAAATAACCTGCTTAGCTCAGCTGTAGAACTTAGAGCCTCAGACATTCACATAGAGCCCTCAGAGAGCGCCCACCGCATAAAGATGCGCATAGACGGCGTACTGCACGAGACTCAGGACGTTGAGGATAAACTCTACATGGCTATCGTCTCCAGAATAAAACTCCTTGCAGGGCTCGATATTGCTGAAAAGAGGCTTCCGCAGGATGGTAAGTTCAGCACAAAAATAGCATCCTCACTCATTGATATCAGAGTGTCCTCCATACCGTTTGCCATAGGGGAGGGAGTTGTCATGAGGCTCCTCTACAGGGAGCGCCTTACATTTGACATTACAAAACTTGGAATCGAGCCCGATGTCGCACCCCTTATATTAGAGCTTATTAATGTGCCATTTGGGATACTACTTGTAACCGGCCCGACCGGTTCAGGGAAAACCACCTCCCTGTACTCTATGATAAGCACCCTGGACAGAAAAGAAAAAAAAATCATAACTGTGGAGGACCCCGTTGAGTACAAACTTGACGGAATAAACCAGATACAGGTTAAATCGGAAATCGCCCTCACATTTGCCGCAGCCCTTCGCTCAATTTTAAGGCATGACCCGGACGTCATAATGGTTGGTGAAATCCGTGACCCTGAAACCGCCGAGGTAGCCGTTCAATCCGCTCTCACAGGGCATCTTGTGCTCTCAACCCTGCACACAAACGACGCCCCCAGCAGTCTGTTTAGGTTAATTGAAATGGGGCTGGAGGATTATCTGCTAAATGCTTCAGTCCTTGGCGTCATCGCTCAGAGAATAGTCCGGAGAAATTGCCTGAACTGTTCCGTCCCGACAGAGCCCCCGCCGCATATTATTCAAAAATATAATCTTGAGGAGCTGATTAAGCGATTCAGCAGCCTTAATCTGACCCTGAATATGAAAAAAGGACAGGGTTGCAGAAAATGCTCCGGCACCGGTTACAGAGGAATGCTTGCAATTTACGAGGTCTTTAAATACACTGAGGACCTCAAGGACCTATTTATAAAAGAACACTCCATCGTTTCTTTGAAACGCAGACTCATACTGGAGCATAACTTCAGAACCCTGAGGGAGGACGGACTTATTAAGGTAATTTCCGGTATAACAACAATTGAGGAGGTGCTAAGGGTTACGTGATACCAGGCAGCCTTCAATCGTCTAACTTTGTTGGCTTTGTCATAGGATTCTCAACGTCTCCCATGGAATCCCCTATGAGGGCTTGCTCCCAGCCGCCTGTGTTTACTTCTGGATGCTGCCTGGTATGAGCAGCTTTAAGTATCAGTGTGTGGACCCTGCCGGTAAGGAAAGCACCGGAACCCTCACCGCCGCAAGCGTCTCGGAGGCTCGGGCAACACTCAAAGACAAGGGGCTCAGAGTCGTATCCATCAGTGAGTCGTCAGCCATTAAATCGCCCTTTTCATCTTTTAAAAGTACAAGTGTAAAAGAGTCTGACCTTTATAACATGTCCAAAGAACTCAGCGTGTTACTAAGAGCCGGGCTCAGAATTGACAACTCCCTGGAAATTGTAACACAGACGGCGGCAAATCCGGCACTTAAGGCTGCTCTGGCGGCGGCGGTAAAGGAAATACGGGCAGGTAAGAGCGTTGCCGAGGCTTTTGAAAAAACCGGTATTTTTAATAACCTCATGCTCTCCGTTATCAGAGTGGGCGAGAGTGTGGGCGACCTCAAGATGTCTTTTGAACAGATAGCTGGAAATCTACATTTCCAGATTCAATTTAAGGCGGAAATCAAAAATAACCTGACCTATCCGGTTTTCCTGATACTTGCCAGCCTTGTCACCCTGTTTATTATCTTTAAATTCATAATTCCCAGGTTTTTCAGCGTCTTTGGCACAGACCAGCTGCAGAACCTTCCCACTGTTTCAAAAATCCTCTTTGCCATGTCCCAGTACTTAAACGTTTATGTGATTTTCGGCGTTATTGCGGCAGTTATGATATTTTTTAAATATGTGGGCGTTAAAAAAATTTTTCTGAATGTTTATGCCCATGCTCTGTCCCTTCCCGTCTTCAGAACCCTTATATTAAACCTTGAGCTTTCGAGGTTTTCCTACTCTATGCACACAATGCTAAGCAGCGGCATAGAGTTTATAAAGGCGCTGAAGTACTCCATAGAGTTAATTCAAAATGAGAAAGTACAAAACGTGTTTCAGCCGGCGTTAAAATTAATAAAAGAGGGGCGCAGTATCGGAGAGGTGTTCTCCGGCATAGAGATGCTGCCCGATATTGTGCCCAGTATGGTGACAGTCGGTGAGAAGAGCGGCAACATGAAGGAGATTTTCCTTGAGCTTTTCAATGTCTTTGACGACAGATTTAAAAGAGCAATAAAGAGAATCGTCATCCTCATTGAGCCTGCCATTATAATTCTGATGGGAATGATTGTAGGATTTATAGTGATTTCACTTATTCTTACCGTAATGAATGTGGGAAATATAAAGTTGTGAGCCAAAAGGGGTTTACACTCGTTGAGCTGCTTATCGTAATTGTAATCATAGGTATGATTTTTGCCGTAACACTGCCCGTTTCCGTTAGTATGTACAACAGGCACATAGCCTCCATCGAGGCGGAAAAGGTAATGCTATATATGTTTAAGCTCCAGAGGGACTCTTTTTTAGACGGAGAGGAAAAACTGGTTGAAACCGATAAGGGGCTCATAACGGTAAATGGTGTTGCCCACATGTTTTCCACAGACGCTCCGGTAAATCCCTCCGGCCCCCAACCGAAACAACAAAGCCCTGAGGCCCAAATTAACTTTGTTTATATTCCAACCCCTATACTGTTTTTTACAAACGGCACAACCTCAGGGGGTGTGGTAATGGTCTATGTAAAGGAGTTCATATTTGCCGTGAAAATTGCACCACCATATGGGGAAATTAGGATGGAGGCTCATAACGTATGAGTAAATCATCTTAGCTATACCAAGTGACAAGTAACCTAATAAAGCACCCCGATGGTGCTCACATCTTTAGCCTCTCCAAAGTAAAAACAATCCTCTGATGCCTCATAAATGGACTATGCCCCGTGATTTCCTCTTCATTGATGATTTCTGTTAAGCCTAGATCTCTTTCGATAGTTCCCGTAGCCATGTTACAATAAAGCATCAAACCAACGGTTTTGTCAATGATTGAACTTTCGTATGATTTTCTCATGAGGCAATTCTACGTATTGATTTTAAGTTTAATCTATGGTATGATATTACTAATATATGATGGCGGAGCTTGTTTATCATCAAAAGAAATATTATAAAGATGGCGCCATTAAGGAAATAAAAATATGGAAAGTTCCCTGGTCTGAAGATAAACCATTTGGCTATAAGTATTCTCTGGTTTATATTGTAAATAGTGAACGAATTGTCGGTTATGATAATTCTGAGGGCAAAGGTGATCACAGGCATTTTATGGGAATAGAGTATCCATACAAATTTCAAACTTTAGAAAGACTGTGGGCGGACTTTGAAACTGATATTAAACTCTATAAAGGGGACAGACCATGAAAGTGAAAAATATAAAGATAGTCATTAAATCCGACGAGGATATTTTTAAAGAGGTCAAAGAAGTTGTCAGAAAGATAGAACAAAACGAAAAAATAAAAAAACATGAGGAAATATCCTTTGATGATATAGACACACTGAGAAAAATCCTCACAGATGGACGGATAAAAGTACTCAAGGGAATAAAGAAAAATAATCCTCAATCAATATATGAACTTGCTAAAATTCTCGACAGGGATACTAAGAACACTTTCGATGATGTTAAATTCCTTGCTGAAATGGGGCTCATAGAGCTTAAAAAAACTAAAGACGGCAGAGAAAAAACAACTCCAACGGTAAGCTATGATAATATTTTAGTAGAAATACCTGTGTGATATTTAATTATAATTCTCGCTAAGAATATATTGTGTCCTTATGGCCGATGTGCTTGAAATAAAAACCTGCAGAGTGTATAATCTTTTAAAGGGGTGTTCTTATAAAAAAACACTTACAAAACGGCGGGTTTCTTGTAATAGAAATCCTGATTTCAGGTCTTATCCTTACGGCTGCCATAGCGGCCAGCATGTATCTGCTGAGAATCGGCTACGAGAGTCTCTCAAGAGCTCGGGATTCAAATATGATTTCGGCTAAAATGCCGGAGATAATAGATTTTCTTAAAAATGCCGATCTGGCGGAAGTCAAACGCAGTGTTGATATGGGTACAGGGGTTGTTCTTACCTGGAAGGCAACCCCGATAAGGCAGGGCTCGCCCTCATTGATAATTAATCCAAGGAAAACATATTCTCTTACCCTGTATAAGGTTGATTTTTTGGTAACTTGCAATAAACTGGCCAGAGAGTACACGGTAAATGTACTCAGATACTAAGAAAACCCCGCAAGGATACACTTTAATTGAGGCGGTTGTAGCCGTGGCAATATTCTCCGCCATGATAATGCTTGCAATGGTGGTACTTAATCAGGGTTTTAAACAGTACAAGGATATAATGGAGGAGGGTGTTAATTTCTGGAAAATAGCCCGGAGTTACTGGCTTCACAAAAGCGTAAGCGGCATGGTCTATTACTATGTGAGTGACGAAAAAAGGCTTACATGGAACACATGGCGGCCATACATTGTGTGCCGCCCGGAGCTGTTGAGTTATGTCAGCAATACTCCTTTGGCTGGAACTATCCCCGTAGTTGCATGGATAACAGCGGAGAGAAACCCCACTGACAACACCTTTGATCTCATGTACTATGAGCTGCCGGTTTATACAAAAAATATGCAGGAAATACACCACGACTATGACAGTGGATTGTATAAAACCGGACAGTCTTTTACCATAATTGAAGACGTAACTGATGTCTCAATGGAATGTTACGCCATGGATTCATTAACAAAGCTCTGGAGCTGGGTTGACAGTTACGAAACTAAACCCGGCGTCACGATTCTTCCGACAGCCGTCAAAATAAATTACAGAAAAAATAATATAAATGAGACCATTTTTTTAAATGTCAGGGTTAACGGAACTTTTCACTCAGACCCTAACATAATATAGTATAATACCGCAGAGGCATGGAGATATGAACAGAGCAGTAAAAAATGAAAACGGCTCAGCCGTTTTGCTGACTATATTTATAGCGTCAATAATAATAACGGTAGGGGTGGGATTTAACTGGATTGTTAAAGAGCATATAAAGACGGCAGGGGCACTCAGGGACAAGTCCGAGGCAATGATTTTAGCCGAATCATCCTTTGATACCGCTATGTTTGCAATCTTAACCGGAAAGCTTACCAACAGAGGTGTTGCCTTTACGGATGAATCCTTGCTTGGTGTAAATCAGATTATAGCAAACGGTACCCCTCTGTGGGTTAACGAAAACATTATTTTGCGGCTTCAGGACTCTAACGGTCTGGTTTCACTTGCTGATAAAATCGGCGATGACCTGATAAAGCTGATACAGACGCTGGCGCCTGAGAGAAACGCTTATGAAATCGTGGATTGCATAAACGACTGGATTGATACAGACGACCTTGTACGCACAAGCGGGGCGGAGTCGGAGTACTACAGAATGATCGGAGCTGATTATGAGCCTCGAAATTTTCATCTTCAGATACCTGAGGAGCTGCTTATGATTAAGGGAATGGATATTCAACTGTTCAGTAAACTCAGACCGTTTATAACGCTGCTTAGGAGCACCGGATTTAACGTTAACACTGCACGGCCGGAGATAATTGCCGCCCATTACGGATTAAACGCCGAGACCATGGAGTCTCTGCGCCAATACATGGCTAAGAACACCATCGAGACCACTGACACTTTCAACCAGATAACCGGTTTAAATACAAGTTCTTTTGAGGATACACACGTAACAGCGTCGGAGTACTTTGAAATATCCCTGGATGTAAGAGCAGGGGGGAGTCTATACCGCATAAAGTCAGGAATCAGCATAAGAGACACAACAGGGTTTTCACCACATTCGGTATATTACTGGAAGGAGGGATGACCCCTGCATTGAAACCCATTAAGAAAATATTGGGCGGCATTAAACGCTACTTTAAAAGTGTTTTTAGACATAATCGGCAAGATAGCAAGACAACCATAACCGCCTGCTACGCATATGAAAATGGATTTGATTATTTTAAAATCGGAAAAGACGGCGTAGAGAGAGTTTTAAATGGGAATGTATCTTTTATAAACAAGATTTTTGGTAGAAATGTTCTGATAATCGGCAAGGAGATATCTTTCTACTTAAGGAGCAAGTACCCTCCGGCAAGCGACAAAAATCTGATGGGAATGATTTCAAATGAGCTGGATGAGCTCTTCCCAATGATTTCCTCTCCGGTCTTTTATTTTCATGTATTTGAAAAACATGAAAACTATGTTGTTGTGGATATATGGGCTTGGGAGAGCCGGATAGCAGGCCGGCTTGCCAATGAGTTTCCCTACAATTACACGGTCCCGGAGGATGTTTTATTTAAGTCGTCTGAGTATGAGGTTTCAGTGTTTTTTACCGGCGGAAGGACTTCTTTGGTGGCCCATGGTCCTGAGGGTTTTATTGGCACACGCCTCTATATAAGAGCAGTCACAGCCAAAGACGTGGAGACTTTCATAAGAGGCCTTGGGAGTGCAAGGGAAAAAATAAGGGCAGTTAAGTTTTTTGTCTCAGAAACCGACTTAGGCCTTAGCAATGGGTTTGCACTCTCAATACCTGTTTTGGAGACCGTGAGGAAAGACTATCCGGCGGCTCTTGAGTATATTTCTGCATTTAATCTCAATCCGTTTTTGTCAAAACCATGGTATGCCGGACTGGATATTGATTTTTTTCTGAGAGTGTCAGCTTATTCTATGACCTGCTATATGATTTCAACCTACATATCATTAAGCAGGCTTGACGGCACGGCTATGGAGCTCCAGAGTAAGATTTCAGAAACAAATAAGAAAGTTATGCTTTTAGCCGAGGTACAGGCTAAGGATATAACCTCAAAAGTTCTGACCACACTTGCCGGTAAAGTTGCCGAGACCACCCCGCCGCTTGAGGTTTTAGACGCACTTGCGGCGGCCTCCCCTGAGGGAACCCGGTTTCAGCAGATTCAGATAACCAACAGAAACGTAAATGCCGCAATGCTTACGGCAGACCCGGCCTCCGCCATAAAAAGCCTCAGCACCAGCCCCACTGTAGAGTTTGTACAACTGGTGGGTGAGCCTCAGAAAGACGCTCAGGATAAATACAAAATTAATCTGTCAATTACGGTTGCAGACTCCGTAAGGCTCTCCAAAGTATTACTTTCACAAAAGGCCATTGTAGAGGCCCCCTTGCCGGCTCTGACCACAGGCAGTGCAAGTGTAAACACAATTAAGGCGCCGTCCTCTCCACAGGCGGTGATTAAATCCGGCCAGATCAATACGCTTACAACACCATCGTCCCCCCAGGCGGTGATTAAATCCGGTAAGGTGTTTTAATGTCTCAGAATATAAAACACACAGGGGGTGGAATCAGTAAGGAAAGAATGCGAAAAATTGGATTTTTTGTGATAGTTCTTTTGACAATAGCACGTTTTGGGCTGTTTCCGTTAAGAAGCGAGGTTGAAAGAAAGAAATCTGTAATTGAGGACTATAGGGTTACTTATGCCTCAAAGATGGAGCTGCTTCAAAGGTACTCATCGGTGGATATGAATGACTACCCTGAGGTAAACCAGGAGTTATCCACACTTGTTTTCCCAAAAGAAAGTAATAAAACATCTGTTCAAACCGACGTTCTCAAATTTATTACCACAACGGCTGAGAGCAAACACCTCAATGTGTCAAACTTTCAGATGGTTGAGGGCTCAGAGGGCCCGGTTGTCACAGAGGTCTCGGTTATGGTTAAAGTGAAAGGTAAACCAAAACAAATTATTGGGTTTTTAAGAGAAATCCAAACTCATAAACCGCTTGTCAGAATAAAGAACACAGAAATAAATCAGGGAAGTGAGAGCGAGTATTCCGTTAAAATTGTAGCCTCAGGTTACATTAGAAAATTATAGCTTGACAACAACCAATGGTAAAAGAATATATTAAAAGCTTAACGAAATACTTCAGAGGTGACCGGAGTGCTCCAGGCAGCCGGTTTTCCGGTCTGAAAAAGCATAGAAAGGATATTGTAATATTGCTGGTTCTGTTAAGCCTAATGCCCTTATTGGCAGTGAAAAAACCGAATGCCGGCTACAGCCCTAAGGGCGGTGGCGACAATAATACCTATATTGACAAAAAAACGTTGCTCGGAATGGTATCAGGGGGGATTGATAAACAATATCCCATTATTAATGAGAGAAATATTTTTTCTCAGGACGGTAAATATGAGCCGGATGCTCCGCCCAAATCCGCCAGGACATACACACTTGTGGGAATCATCAGGGCAAAGGCCAATCAGGTGTTTTTAGTGGATAACCTTGGGACAACGTATGTTGTCAAGCAAGGTGATAAGCTTGAGGATGGAAGTGAGGTGGCGGGTGTTGATAATATATCAGTGGTTTTAAGAAATGGCAGGGAGGAAAAAAGATTGAAAATTTTGACGGTGGAAAATAAATGAAAATAAAATATTTATTATTAATACCTTTAATGTTGGCAATGTCATGTTCGATGATCTTCAGGGAGTTAAAAATAGAAAAAAGCACGGTGGACGGTGCTAAAGACAATGTAACGAAAGACAACATAACCAGACGTATGCCCGGTACCGGGTCGGTACTTGAGTTTGAAGAAAAGCAAAAAGAGGGTAAAGCTGAGGAGATAACGTTGCCGGCATATGAGCGAACCTCACCGGAAAAACTGGCGGCGGAGCTGGAGCCGATAGATTTTAAGAAAATGGTGACTGAGACAAAACCTGTAATGATAAATGTGGATGGGATGCCTTTGAGCGATTTTATAATTTATGCCGTAGGGGATGCCTTAAAGGTTACTTTCTTTATAGATGAGGCGGTAAAATCACTTAAAAACCCTGTAACTCTTAGAATGACAAAGGAGCTTCCCCCGGAAACCGTACTTGAAATTGTGGTGGAGCAACTGAGACAAAGCGGCCTTTTGGTTGGAGCGCGGGGGCCGGGACTGTATATTTTAAAACCTGCCACATCAGGGGAACCGACAGATGTGAGACTAGGGCGCGGTGTTATCTCAAGCTCCACAAGAATAGTTCAGATAGTACCGCTGAGGTATGTAAGCTCAGCAGACATTGTGCCTCTTGTCGCTGAGCTTTACAAGACAAGCATAACTGTAAAGAACTACCCAAAAGACAATTCATTGATATTGACCGGCACGGCGGCAGCTATGAAGGATATATTGAGCTTCATAGAGGTCTTGGATGTGCCGTATTTGAATAAGAAAAAACTGATGCTCATAAAGCTTGTTTACTGGAAACCGGAGGAGTTTGTAAGCCAGATGGCGTCAATACTGGGAGGGATAGGGGTAACGGTATCGTTGGATCCGAAGATGCCTGGAGTGACATTTATACCGATAAAGTTTCTAAACAGTGTATTGGCCATAACCCCCGATGAAACAGCAATGGAGCTGGTAATGAAGTGGAGGAGTCGTCTTGACACCTCCGAGTCAGCCGGTGCAGAGGAAAAAATATATGTCTATACACCCAGATACTCGGCAGCATCGGAACTGGTAGATTCCGTACAGCGGCTTTACGGTTTAAAAACCGGAGTTACTCAGACGCAAAAGGGTAAAACCTCTGTAACCGGAGCATTACCGTCGGCCTCTGCAAAAGCACAAGCCGGCAAAGCTGCCAGCGAAGGCGAATTTGCAGTACCTGCTGCTCTACCCAGGTCGGCGGCAACAGCAACAACAGGGCTTTTACCTACGGCTCCCGGCACAGAGGGTTCACTACAAGTTCCCAGCCTTAAGATAACAGCCGACGACAAAAGAAACGTAGTGCTACTGATGGCCTCTCCGACCCAATACAGAACAGTGTTAGGTCTGCTTAAAGAGCTTGACACTCCCCCGCGGCAGGTATTAATAGAGGCCACGGTTGCTGAACTAACCCTGGACGATAAAAACAATATGGGATTTGAATGGTATCTTGCCGGCAGAATGTTAAGCAACGTGGCAGGCGGGAAATTTGCTGGACCATTTAGTTTAGGGACCTATGGCAACCTGGGCGTAAGCAGCGGCACCGGCCTGGCTTATACATTTACCGCCGACAGCGGCAACCTTGAACTGCTGACAAGTCTTTTAGCAACAGACAAAAAGGTGGAAATCCTGTCAAGGCCCCATCTGATGGTGCTTGACAACGAGGAGGCGACAATTAGGGTTGGAACTGAGGTCCCGGTTATAACAAGCGAGGTATCGGCAGCGGATGTAACCACAACCTCATCAACTACCTCAAGCGTTTTGAGAAATGTCCAATACCGAAACACCGGCGTAATGCTGAAATTGAAACCGACTATAAACTCCGAGGGGCTTGTTACAATTGAAATCGGCCAGGAGGTAAGTGAGGCTGAGACGAACAATACCTCAAGCATTGACTCTCCGCTGATTCTCGCAAGGTCAGTACACACCAAAGTGGTAGTGGCCGACGGAAGCACTGTGGTTCTCGGCGGTATAAGAACAAAAACAATTTCAAATTCCGAGAGTAAGGTGCCGATTTTAGGTGATATTCCCATAGTCGGACAGTTATTTAAGGCTGATTCGTCTAATGAGAGAAAAACTGAGCTGATAATTCTGATAACTCCGAAAATAGTACATAATGCTGAGGAAGCCTCATCGGCAACCAAAGAAATGAAGGATGGTCTGGGATGGTTACATTAAAAATAATAAATGTTTAAGTTTCTGAAACTATATACCGATAAAGTAATTAAAAATAACAGGTCGGGCAGAGTCCACTAAGGAGGTGGGGAAGATGTACGGGACAAAGAGCCGGACGCAGGATGCTGATTTATCATACAGGATGTGTGGGGCCAATGTTTAGACGGCTTTATTTGCTTTAAAACATAATAATCTTGTGCTTTTTTAAGCAAATGTTGTTTGAGCCTATTGACATTGGAGGTTACAGGTGATATATTAGAGAATCAAGAAAGTAAGCTGACTTTGGTAAAGAAGTATGCTTTATACCAAGTAGCAGTCAAAAGAGTAACGTGGCGGCAAGGAGAAAGCGACACCTCCCCTTACAGGGGATTCCCCTTTATAGGGGAGACGTCAAGGAGTTTTCGACGATGCCAACAAAGTTAATCGAATGAATGCAATTTGGTATTAGGAATTAGAAAGTATAAAGAAAGGGGGTGTAGGTTTTTTCGTAGGTAGTAAACTGCTTAGCAGGTTTTTTTTTATTCACTATATAGAAAAGAATAGTAAGGAGGATGTAATGAAAAAGAGAATGGTATATATTCTTTTACTGGCTCTTATTTTAACTGCTTTTGCTGTAAGAGTTGGCATCAACACAGTGAGTGCCCAGGACAACGCTACTTATTCATTGCCGTTTTTGGGTGTCCACACAAATAACGTGGTCTATTGTTTTGCTTCAAACATGTCAACAGATAATGTAAGTGTCGGCGTCTCTGTAATGTCAACCACTAGTTCTGATCCGTCCCAGGATATGGCAATGCTTGGTGGTATGATTATCTACGCCAAACAGACAAGCATGATAACTTTTACGGGTGCAACAGCAACACTAGGCTCGGCGGTAGCGGATTTGTCTCAGCAAACCGGTACATCCAGCGGCACTATCTATGGTGCTAATGTCAGCTTTATCGGACAGTATACCGGCGTCACCACTACTGTATTGACAGCAGGACCAAATACGGTGTTTGGACCTCAAACCACCACGACTATGAGTTATCAGGGCAAGCCAACCGTTCCAGTGAACTGTCTGACTATAGGATTTGCTTGTTACCAGGGTACGACAACACCGAAACGTAACTTAGTCGGTTACACGTGTATGGACAGTATTAATACATTTATCAAACCTATTAGTTACTAAGGTGGAGGAGGAAACTATAATGAAGAGAAGATTAATATATTTTCTGGCACTTCTGCTCATAATAACGGCAGTGGCAGTTAATGAAAGTGGAAAAGGTGTTATGGCTATGGATAATGTTTCCTATATAATGCCATTTTTGCACACTCACACAAACAATGTTGTTTACTGCATAGCATCTAATATGTCCTCAGATAATGCAACTGTCAGTATCTCGGTAATGACAAACCCAACAGGTTATTCTCTCTCATGGACACCGGTAGCGCTCTCGGGACTGACATTAAATGCAAGGCAAACCACAATGCTCACATTTAGCGGCTCTACCGTTACAAGCAGTTCAGGTGCCAGCGGAGACATATCCAGTTCTGTTGCATCAGGCGGAAATGCTTATGGTGCTATTGTTAATTTTGTCGGTGCAAATACCACCAATACTACAACGGGAATTTGGTACACACGTCCTCCACTTAATATTACAGCAGTAGCTATAGCAGGAGCAGGTCAAGGTGGAGGCACAATAGGCGGTTTCTCATCTTTACCTAGCTATACTTATGGAAAGGCCGCTCGTTTACAAAATGGAAGTTATGTAAACCAGTATATGGGCTACTCAACTGTTCCTCTTACCTGTCAGACTATGGGTTTGGCATGTTTCCAGGGAACCACATCTCCTAAGAGAAACCTTGTCGGTTACATGTGCATGGATACCGTCAATTCCATGTACCCTCCAACAGGTTATTAATTTTTGGAAAGAAGCAGGCCTAAAAAGGCCTGCTTCTTTTTTACCACTCATTGCTGCAATTATGAAATCTGCTCATATTCCCGTTAAGATTTCTGTTATTTCAAGAATTGTTTATCCTTTTACAATTATTTTTTTTGTACTTATAGCATATTTCAACACATTAGAGTGTCCTTTTATCTTTGATGACGACGCCATAAAAAAAGGAACGGTATTGCCGACTATTTTAGATCCAAGATTACTCGTCAATCTTTCATTTTTACTTAACTACAAGCTTAACCATCTTAATGTTACCGGCTACCATGTTTTTAATATAATTATTCATGTAATCAATGGACTGCTGATTTATTTTCTTGTTTCACTTATTAGCAAAACAGAAACTACGGATGAATTCCATTATAACTATGAACCTGCATTTTTTATCGCCTTGATTTTTGCAATCCATCCTTTAGAATTATTTGCCGTAACATATACAGTTCAAAGAGCTACTTCTTTGGCTGCTATGTTGTACTTGTCGGCACTTTTTTTCTACATAAAATCAAGAGTTTCAAACAATGCAGCGCTAAAGCTAAATTATGCTCTGTCTTTGTTATGTGCGCTTTTGGCTGCAAAAACAAAGGAAATCACTGTCACCTTACCTATTGTGCTGACAATTTGTGAATTTATATTTTTTAAAGGGAATATAAAAAAAAGGATAATATACGTATTACCATTTTTTTTACTTATTCCACTAACTATAATTCAAGTAAATGCTATAGGTGTGGATGTTCTTTTGAGTGAACCTCAAAGTAATATAATTCTCAACACAGTTAAAACGGAGGCTGCCCCCGGAGCCTCACTTATTGCCGCCAACAGGTGGGAGTACCTATTTACACAGTTTAAAGTGATAACGACATATTTACAGTTGATGTTTTATCCTGACAACCTTACGCTTATTCATTACTTCCCTGTATCAAGGACTTTTTTTGAACCTAAGGTTGTATCAGCCTTTCTGTTCCTTCTTATCTTATTTGTATGTGGGGCCTGGTTGATTTACAGGGGGAAAGCAGGCGTAAAAACTGTTTTCCTGAACTGTTTTGAAAGTAAATTAGCCGGATTTGGATTACTGTGGTTTTTTATAAACTTAGCGCCGCAATCGAGCATAGTGCCGATTCATGGCTGGATGATTTTTGAATACAGGGCATATATGGCCTCTTTAGGAATTTATATTGCTGTTATAGTTACGCTGTTCAGTCTTTTTAGGGCTCAGTGGAGGTTAGTTTGTTCTTTACTTTTGCTGATTTCTGCGGCCTTAACATTTTTAACATATAAGAACAATAAGACCTGGGCAACAGAGATAACCATGTGGGAGGACAACGTGCAAAAGGAACCAAAACATCCTATACCGCACATAAACCTTGGGAGTGCATACTTTGCGGCTAAAAGATATGATGATGCAATGGCTCAATTTCAACTGGCAATCGGCTTAAGCCCAAGCATTGCCGAGGCTCATAATAACCTTGGCTTAGTGTATGAACGCAAGGGGCTGTTACAGGATGCCGAGGATAAATTTAAACACGCCATGAGCCTCGATAAATCATATGCCTCCCCTGCTGTTAACCTTGGCCGTTTGTATGTAAATAGAGGGATGAATGAACAGGCTGAAGTTGAGTTTAAAAGGGCTATAGGAATCAGCCGGCGAAGTCCCGGTGCACATATCAATCTTGGCACTCTTTACGCAAAAATGGGTCAAAAGGAAAAAGCAATAGAAGAATTTAGCAAAGCTATCGCTATTAATCCAAACCTTGTTGAGCCCTACGTTAACCTTGGTGCGTTGTATGCCGACAGAGGGCTCAGAGGTTTGGCACTGGAGAGCCTGAAAAAAGCCATAATGATTGACCCGTCATACTCAGAAGCTTATAACATTATGGGAACTATAGATGAGGAAAGGGGTGCATTTACGGAGGCTGCAGCAAACTATCTAAAAGCCGTTAAGTATAATAAAGACAGTATAAATGCCCGCCACAATCTGGCGGCGGTCTATATCAGACAGGGGCTTATCGCCGATGCTGCAATTCAATACCGGCATATTTTAACTATCTCACCGGATGATGTTGAAGCAAAGAGCGCATTATTTAACATACAACACCAACAGAGCAGGCAGTGACTCAGAGATGTTTAGAAAAAACTCTGTAATTTTATCTGCTATACTGGTTTCAGCATTTATTCCATATGTAAATGTGTTTAATGCTCCTTTTGTTTTTGATGACGTAGTTATTTATAATTTTTTAAACTTCAGGCGTTTTATAGAAATCAGAAGCATTACAGAAAATACTTTTGCCCTTAACTTTTTATTTCATGGCCTGTGGCTACCTGGTTTCCATTTTGTAAATATAGCAATTCACGCTTTAAACGGAGTATTAATTTATCTGTTTATGGTTCAAATCTATAAAACACCTTTTTTAAAAATTAGGGAAGATTCTGCAAAAAAATACTCATTTTTAATCGCCCTGCTTTTTCTCTCACATCCTATACAGATTCAGTCGGTGACATTTCTTTCACAAAGATACACATCCCTTGTCACTTTTTTCATTTTGGCCTCTTTAAACACATACTTAATGTGGAGGCTTAATTACAGTAGTGGAAATTCTAAAACAAAATCATTTGGAGTTTATGCAATAGCAATTATTATTGCCATGTGCTCTGTAAAAGTAAAAGAGCTTGCAGTAGTGCTGCCACTTTTGATTACACTCTGTGAGTTTACTTTTTTTAGTGGTAAAACTAAATCCAGGCTTATTTATGTTTTACCGTTTTATTTGATCTTGCCTTTAGTTGTTTTAAATGCGTTTGCCGTAAGAAGTGTTACATTTGCCGGGCAGATGCAAACCCAGTATGTACTTAGTGACAATACAGTACAGGCGGCTATCGAGTATGATGTAAAGAGCCCGTTAATTGCAAAAACGCGGATTGAATATCTTTTTACACAATTGCGGGTTATTGTCACCTACCTGAGAATGCTTGTTTTGCCTGTAAACCTCACATTGGTCCATTATTATCCGGTATCACGAGGGTTTTTTGAATTAAAAGTGATTTTTTCGTTTTTATTTCTTCTGGCCATATTTCTTACCGGCTGTTTCATGTTTTCTCAGGGCTTTAAACAAAATAATATTCAAAAAAGCCTTATTTCTTTTGGGATATTCTGGTTTTTTATCGGAATTTTCCCACAATCCGGATTAATCAACAAGTATGGCTGGACTATTTTTGAGTACAGGGTGTATTTGGCTTCAGCAGGTTTTTTTATTGCCTCGTTTTTTCTGTTATTACATTTTTTTAGAAACAGAGAAGCCTTCATTTATTTAATTACAGCGATAATAGTGTTTAACACCTTTTTTACATTTTACCAGAACCGAAACTGGAAGTCGGAGGTGCTGCTTTGGAGGGATAATGTAAAGAAAGAGCCTTTGCACCCTGTTGCCCGTATTCAGTTAGGTATGGCCTATGCCGGGGCTAAACTTTTTAAGGATGCCCTCAGGGAGCTTGAGACAGCACAACAAATGGAACCGGAATTTCCTGAGATTCCTTATCAAATCGGCAATGTATTTGCTCAAGAGGGACAGTTTGACAAGGCAATTGAGCAATATGATAAATCTATTAGTATTAACCCTTATCTGCCTTTTAGCCACTTCAGTAAGGGTAAGGTATTAGCGGCCAAAAATATGTGGCCGGAGTCGATAAAAGAGCTGAAACTGTCTCTTAAATACGGAAACTATTCTTTTGAACTTTATCATTTATTAGCCCATGCACTGACCATGACCGGCAACATCACAGAAGCTATTAATGAATATAAAAATACACTGAAACTATATCCACAAAGCGCTGAAACACACAACGCTCTTGGACACCTTTATACACAGACCGGAAATTATACTCTGGCCGATACGGAAATTATGACGGCGCTTAAGCTTAACTCAAAGCTGTATGAGGGCTATAACAACCTTGGGGTTTTATATGCCTCCACAGGCAAAATGACGGAGGCTGTCAATGAATTCAAACGAGCAATAGCAATTCAAGGGGACTACATAACAGGGTTTAAAAATCTTGCAAATGCTTATTTAGCCCTCAACAGATTTGACGATGCAGCAGATGCTCTGAACAAGGCGTTGGAGATAAGCCCGCAGAGTCCTGAGATTTTAACAACAACAGGCAATATGCATCTGCTTGCCGGCAATAAAACAATGGCTGAAGAATACTATTTAAAGGCGCTGCAGATAAACCCCTCGTATGTGGAAGCTCAAAGAAACATGGAGCTAACCAAGTAGTTGCTTTAACGCATCAGGGGGTTTTTGAGGCGGTATCCGAGCCGGAGGTCTCTTTAGGTGTTGTTTCCGGTTTTGAGGTTGTTTCCGGCTTTTTGGCGTCAGCGGAAACTGAGGCATCTTTAGATTCAGTGGCTGGTTTTTCCTTATCCAGGGCGGCTTTTCTGTCTTTTGACGGGTAATCGGTGACATACCAGCCCTCTCCTTTTAAAACAAAAGCGGTATTAGAAATCAACTTTTTCAGCTGCCCTCCACACTTAGTACATGTTGACAGGGGCTCGTCATTGAATTTCTGAATCACCTCTGAAACATCGCCGCACTCTGTACATTCATACTCATATATGGGCATATCAGCGAACTCCTTAAAAATACATTTTCACTTTAGACATTATTATAGCATAAAAATGGATTTGATAAATGATACAAATATATAGTCATTGTCTCCGGCTCACTAAATCAAATTGATACAGATTATATCAAGTAGCAGTCAAAGGAGTAACGCAGGCGTCTGGGAGCTTTCGACGAAGCCGGCAAAGTTAGACAAATGAATGCAACTTGGTATAAAGCCTGTTTACAAAGTCAACTCCGTGGGTTATTATAGTTAAGGGGTTTAAATTAATATTCAGAGGAGGTAAAGACACGATGGGAAGTTTAAAGGGTACAAGGACGGAGAAAAATTTGCTTGGTTCATTTGCCGGTGAGTCTCAGGCCCGCAACCGCTATTCATATTTTTCAAAAGTAGCTAAAAAAGAAGGCTATGAGCAAATATCAGCCATATTTGCAGAGACGGCGGAAAACGAAATGGAGCATGCTAAGAGGTTCTTTAAGTTTTTAGAAGGAGGGGATACGGAAATTACCGCTACATTTCCGGCTGGTGTGATAGCCGGCACAGAGGCTAACCTCAAAGCGGCGGCGGACGGTGAAAACCATGAGCATACGGTGTTGTACCCTGAGTTTGCCGCAATTGCAGATAGTGAGGGGTTCCCTGCCGTGGCGCAGGCCTTCAGAGCCATAGCTATGGTTGAGAAGGAACACGAAATGAGGTATCGCGCCCTTTTAAGCAATATTGAGAAAGGTGAGGTTTTTAGCCGCAGCTCAAAGGTAAAGTGGAAATGCAGAAACTGCGGTTTTATCGTTGAGGGCAATAATGCTCCTGATAACTGTCCTGCTTGTAACCATCCGAAAGCGCACTTTGAAATTGCCGCTGAAAATTATTGATTTTTAAAATCCCTTATACTTCAGGGTGGCTGGAGCTGTAACAATGAGTGTGGATGAGCAATACCGCGGCAAGTGCACGAGTGAGGAGGCTATATTTAGCCGTATCAGGCCTGGGTGCAGGATTTTTATAGGCACCGGCTGTGCCGAGCCGCAGTATCTGGTAAAGGCGTTGATAAAATATGCGGAGGCTAACCCCAAGGCGTTTTTAGACACTGAGATTTTTCATGTCTGGACTCTTGGGGTAGCCCCGTATACTGATGTAAGATATAAAAACAATTTCAGGTACAATTCGTTTTTTGTGGGCGGTAACACCAGAGAAGCGGTAAATGAGGGGCTTGCCGACTACAGCCCTGTGTTTCTTTCAAAAGTGCCGGAGCTATTCAGGCGTAAAATTGTGCCGGTTGATGTAGCGCTAATTCAGTGTTCACCACCTGATGTACACGGCTATATGAACCTGGGCGTAAGTGTTGATATAGTCAAGGCGGCTCTTGAAGCCGCCTCAATGGTGGTTGCTCAGGTAAACACTCAAAGCCCCAAAGTGCACGGTGATGGTTTTATTCATTTAAATGACGTGGATTTCATAGTAGCCGCAGATGAACCCATCTTGCAGTACCACCCTGAAGTGGACAGTTACTGCGTACAGAGCATAGGCCGGTATGTGTCCAGGTTGGTTCAGGATGGTGATACTCTGCAAGTGGGTTACGGGAGCATTCCTAATGCAATAATGGCACATCTGACAGGTAAAAAGAATCTTGGCATACACACGGAGCTGCTCTCAGACGGCATAGTTGAGCTGATAAAACTCGGAATAGTTAATAATTGTAAAAAGAACATAAACCGCAACAAAACAGTGGCGGCTTTCTCGATGGGAAGCCGCAGCACATATGATTTTATTGACAATAACCCCTCGATAGAGTTCAGAGTCACAGATTACACAAATAACCCGATGGTAATAGCGGCACATGACAATATGGTAGCGATAAACAGTGCCCTGCAATTGGACTTAACCGGACAGGCCTCGGCGGAGTCCATAGGAAAGGTGTTTTACAGCGGCATAGGGGGACAGGCGGATTTTATGCGTGGAGCTGTGCTTTCAAAGGGCGGTAAGGCTATTTTAATAATCCAGTCAACGGCCACGGTTACCGATAAAAGAGGCGTGGCTAAAACAGTTTCACGGATAGTTCCATATCTGAGTGAAGGGGCTGGGGTAACACTTAATCGCGGGGATATCCATTACGTTGTAACAGAGTACGGAATCTGCTATCTTCACGGCAAAAACATCAGAGAGCGTGCGATGGAGCTTATTTCCATATCTCATCCTCACTTCAAGCCGTGGCTAATTGAGGAGGCTAAGAAGCTTAATCTTATATACAAGGACCAGATTTGTGTTACAGGTAACTATCCCTCTGAGCTTGAAGCTTACAAAACACTAAAGAGCGGGTTGGATATTTTTATCAGGCCGGTAAAGATTAGTGATGAACCGCTTATGAAGGATTTTTTTTATTCGCTTTCGGACGATACGCTCTATAAACGGTTTACATCAGTCAGAAAAGACATGCCTCATGAGAGGCTTCAGGAGTTTATAGCGATTGATTATACGTCTAAAATCGTCATTGTAGCGCTGATGAGAGAGGGCAAAAAGGAATGGATAGCCGGAATTGCCCAATATGCTCTTTCTAAGGACAACTACATGGCGGAAGCTGCTTTTGTAGTCAGAGACGATTACCACGGGAAGGGGATTGGAAAGGCACTGATTAACCATCTGACATTTATTGCCCAAAAACAGGGACTCCTTGGCTTCATAGCTGAAACCATGTCGGGAAACCTCTCTATGATTGCTTTGTTTAACTCATTAGATGCTGCAATCGAAAGACACGATGAGGAGGGTTGCTGTACGCTTAAGGCTATTTTTAAAGATTAATCCAAGTTGCATTCAATCGTCTAACTTCGTTGGCTTTATCAAAAGCACAGAGGACTAAAAATTGCAGTACATAACCTCACCGGTTTGGGAGACGTCATAGCCGCCCAAAGCCAATGCGATTTCTTTAAATTGCCCGTCATTTCTTATTATATCTATCAAAGCTGCAACCAATGGTAATTCATAGGATTTTTTTTTCATCAGAAAATCATACCGCTCTTGTGTAATGGGTATAAAATCAAGATTCAGAGCAACAGCCGCCGACAGTATCCCCATGCCGGCAGCGGCAACTCCTGAGGCTACCGCCGAAGCCACCGCCATGTGAGTATATTCAACCCTATCATAGCCCCTGACTGAATTTGCAGAAATACCGGCTTCGTACAAACACTTATCCGTCAGAAGCCTTGTTCCGGTGCCGGCCTGCCGGTTTATAAATGTAACATCAGAGCGTTTAAGGTCGGTAATTGATGTTATCCCTTTAGGGTTTCCACGCTGCACAATAAGCCCCTGCAGACGGTAAGCAAGATTAATTAAAATTACGTGCTCTCCGGCAAGAAACTTCTCAATAAACGGCACATTGTAAGTCCCCGAGACTGTGTCCAGAAGGTGAATGCCTGCGATGTGGGCTTCATCCCGTTTTATAGCTGTTATGCCGCCCATTGACCCCACATGCGCAGATGACAAGGAATAGAGCGGATATCGTCTTTTCAATAAATTAAACAGCACGTCCAATGTGTTGTCATGGCTTCCGATACAAACTATGGTGTTTACGATTTCAGTAAACGGTTTAAGCAGCTCAATTTCAACTTCCGTCCCAGCCCCTGCGCCTTCACTCATTGCCGGTATTCTTAGTATCCCGTCGGCACGCACCAGAGACATCATAGCCCCTGCTCCTCTACCAAGTGGAGTTGATATAAACTTATCCGACACCATGCCAACCTTTACACGGACAAACTCCTCCTGCCCTATGGTTGAGCTGATGTTTCTTGAGTTAATTGTATTTAGTGTCTCTTCTGATGTCTCCGTAAGTCCAAACCACGTGAGGATTAGAGGTTTCACAAAAAGGTCAAAAGTTATATAGGCACTGACAGGAAAACCGGGAATCCCTATAACCGGTTTGCCCTGTACAAATCCCAGAAGGAGAGGTCTGCCCGGTTTGATATTAACACCATGAACTACCACCTCACCCAACTCATCTATTGCCAATCTCGTAAAATCCCTGTGCCCTGCCGATGAACCCGCTATCACAAGTACAAGGTCAGCCTCCTCAGCTCCTCTGATTATGGCGTTTTTGAGGGCCGGCAGATCATCGCGCACTATTTCATACCGCAGCCCTGTGGCTCCCAGCTCCTCTGTCAAACCTTTTAGCATAAACGAGTTGGAATCTGACACCTGCCCACGCTCAGGCGTTACTGATGGGGGTACAAGCTCGTTGCCGGTTGGGATTATGGCCACAATTGGTTTCTTTCTTATCGGCACCTCGCTGTACCCGCCGGCAATAAGCGCTCCAACATCTATAGGGCGTATCCGGTGGTTTTCCGGCAATATCAACTCCGTGGCCACTATGTCCTCTCCGGTTACTCTTACATTTTTGTAGGGCGTCACGGCAGCGGTTATCTCTATAAATTCATCTGTGCCCTCAGTTACCATGTTAACATCCTCAATCATGATAACTGCGTTAAAAACTTCAGGGATAGGCTCTCCCGTGTTTATATACACTGCCGCATCGGGGATTTTCAACTTTAAAGGGGCGGTTTCCTTGGCTCCAAACGTATCTTCAAACCTTACGGCAAACCCATCCATTGCGGATGAGTGAAAAAACGGGGATGATACTTTAGCAGGCAGCGGCTCAGCCGTTACAGCGCCGCAGGATTGCGTTACATCGGCGATAACTGTGCCAAGTGGGTTTTGGAGTCCTTTTTCTTTGAGAAAAGTGGTCCACTTACTTTCCGCCTCATCAAGAGCTATACTGTTTATATAGATGTTTTTTTTCAATAGCGAGTTCACAAACTTTTTTCTGTACTATACCAACTTAATCAGTGAAATGTCCAATTCACGCTGAAACAGGATAGTTACGCAGATAGCAGGTACTTCTTGTAATTGACAAAACAGCAAGTTAGATGTAATATTAAAGCATGAATATACAAACAATAGGAACAGATTTAGACTTAACGGAAGTCATAAACGGAGAGGAGATTATGGGGCCTAGTCCATTTGGAAAACATCAGAGGGTTAGCAGCAATCTAAATTATATTATTCATCATTATGTTAAAATGAGGGACTTAGGACGGGTTTATTATTCGCCGTTAGACATAATCTTTGAAGAGGGAATTAACAGACTTCAGCCCGATATATTATTTATCAGGAAAGATAACATGAGTATCTTTCAGGATTGGATAAGAGGCGTTCCGGATATGGTTTGTGAGATAATATCTCCAGGTAGTTATGAAATGGATACGGCGATTAAGAAGGCTATCTATGAGAAATACAGAGTGCCGGAGTACTGGATAGTTATGCCGGAACCACAAACAGTTGAGATTTTAACCATCGCAGACGATAAGTATAAACTACACTCAGTTGCAGCGCTTGAGGGGTTTGTTACTTCTAAAGTCATAGAAGGACTTCAAGTTAACCTTAACGATATATTTGAGTAACCTGCCCCCTTTGTTCCCTTGTTTACATGTTTAAAACTGACACTTTCATTCTTTCTTTACATAGCTCGTTGAAATATTTAATCAGGTGGTGTATATCAGTTGATGGATTATCTGTTCCCGTTGATTCCCTGTCTTTCTCAAGTTTCCTATCATTTTCTATAGCCTGTTTGAGTCGATCTTTTGTTTTTGCAAAGGTATCGCGGCTACACTTTTCGTAGTATTGAATGTATTGTTTTAAATAGTTACAGACACAGTCGCAGGCTGATTTACCACTTAGGCTTGCTAAGTTCGTCTATGATACTGTTATCAGGGGCTTGTCTTGGGGGTCAAATCCAACAATGAAATAAATAACTTTGCGATAATGACACTTTTGTAGGCTAGTAAGTGACGTACGTATTGATAAATTTTTTTTAATTTGATATAATGAAGACATGGCGGTAATAGCTATACCGGAAGTCTTAAGAAAGAAACTTGGCGACGATGGCGCAGAAGCCCTTGTTAAAGTCATTAATGAGGCTGAGGCAAACTCCCGTAAAGATTTAGCGACTAAGGCAGACATTGAAAGCGCTAAGTCTGATATCATAAAGTGGGTAGCGGCTATGCTTGTGGCGCAAGCCAGTTTAATGGCTGTTATGTTTCGGCTCTTAGGGCTTCTTAAGTAGTTCGTATTTTGAGGCGGCAGGGTTTACTTTTTTTCTTTATCCCCTAATGCGGCAAAGAGCCATCGCATCTCCTTAAGCACTATAACCAACTCCCTCTCCCTTTATAACCTCGCCTGCCGGATAAGCCTTCCGCCCCATATCATTAAGTTTTCTCATAGTATTATCGGAGTCTTCAGGGCTCACTATAACCGCATACCCTATGCCCATATTAAAGGTACTGAACATTTCTTCCTCTGATATATTACCCATGTCTTTTATAAGTTCAAACACAGGCGGTTTCGGCCATGAGGATTTATTGATTTGTGCTCCCAGCCCCTGAGGTAACACACGCGGAACATTTCCGGTTATGCCGCCTCCGGTTATGTGAGCCATACCTTTTATTTTAATTGTCTCCTTAAGGGAAAGGATGGTCTTTACATATATTGATGTAGGCGTTAAAAGTTCCTCGCCAACTGTTTTTCCAAGCTCTTTTACGTATGAGTCAACCTTCAAGCCTCCGGCTTCAAAAAACACTTTTCTCACAAGGGAATAACCGTTGCTGTGAATACCACTTGAGGGAAGCCCGATAATTACGTCTCCCTCTTTGATAGTGGAGCCATCCGTTATCTCATCGGAGTTGACAACTCCCACACAAAACCCTGCCATATCATACTCGCCGCCTTCGTAAAACCCGGGCATCTCGGCGGTCTCACCGCCTGTTAATGAACAGCCCGCTAAAAGACAACCGTCCGCTATCCCTTTAATAACCTGCTCAAGCACCTCCGGTTTTAACTCCGACACGGACAGGTAGTCAAGAAAAAACAGCGGCTCCGCCGCCGTTGTTAACACATCATTAACACACATGGCTACAAGGTCAATGCCCACGGTGTCATGTATGCCCGTCATAAATGCTATTTTTAACTTTGTGCCGACACCGTCCGTGCCGCTTACCAACACAGGGGATTTGTACCTGGACACGTCTAACTTAAACAGGGCGCTAAAGGGCCCTATACCGGTAAGCACCTCTTTGCGAAGTGTTTTTGCCGCATGAGGGGTAATGCGTTTGACAAAGGCGTCTCCGGCCTCTATATCAACGCCTGCGTCTTTATACGTTAAACGTGGTTCTTTCATCTCTTTTTTGAATTAATACAACAACGTCTTTAATCGCCTCAAGGGCCATACGGGCAGCCTCGGATTGTGCCGACTTTTTATTTTTGCCCTCACCGCTGCCAAAACATCTGCCATTAAGCCTTACCTCGTATGTGAATGCTTTATCATGGTCAGTGCCGGTCTCCGCCACAAGCACATACTCAGGCAGTTCGGCATAGAGTTTCTGCCCGAGCTCCTGAAGCTCTGTCTTATAGTCATAACACCGCTGTTTGACTACCAATTCCTCGATGTCTTTTTTGTAAAGGTTTAAGACAACCTCTTTAGCCCTTTCGTAATCAGAGTCAAGAAAAACCGCCCCAATTACAGCCTCCATGGAATTTGCCAGCAAGGAGGCCTTCTCCCGCCCCCCTGTCATCTCCTCCCCTTTACCCAGCCTGAGGAAACTGCCAAGGTTAAGCCCTGAGGCTATACTGTGCAGCATTTTTTTTGACACCAGATAGGATTTCATTTTGGACATCTCAGATTCCGTGAAAACAGAGTTCTCCCTAAAGAGCGCCTCTGTTATGGCAAGCCCTAAAACTGAATCCCCCAGAAACTCTATCCTCTCATTATACTTACGGCTCTTGTCCGGACACTCATGATAGTATGACCTGTGAGTTATGGCCTCATCAAGGAGTGTTTTATTTACAAAATGGTAATTTAACGCCTCCTCAAGCATTTATACCGGTGATATCCCATCCGCAGAGTACTTTTTAAAAATTATGCACGCATTAGTGCCGCCAAAGCCAAAGGAGTTGGACATGGCGTATTGAATATCAGCTTTTCTTGCCGTGTGCGGCACGTAATCAAGGTCACACTCGGGGTCAGGCTCATCAAGATTAGTGGTTGGCGGAACAATTCCGTTATAAATACTAAGAGCACAAAACACTGCTTCCACGCCCCCCGATGCTCCCAGCAGATGTCCTGTCATTGACTTGGTAGAGCTGACCATGAGTTTATAGGCGTGTTCTTTAAAAACATTTTTTATCGCCATGGATTCCAGTTCATCATTAAATTTAGTGGAAGTACCATGGGCGTTAATGTAGTCAATTTTGTCAGGTGAAACATCTGCATCTCTGACAGCCGCCGCCATACATCTGCCTGCGCCCTCACCTCCCGGGGCCGGAGAGGTTATGTGGTAAGCGTCCCCAGTCATGGCGTAGCCGACTAATTCGGCGTATATTTTGGCGCCCCTTTTAAGAGCGCTTTCGAGGTTTTCCAATACAAGTATCCCCGCCCCCTCACCCATAACAAAGCCGTCACGGTTTAGCTCAAAAGGGCGGCTTGCCTTTTGAGGTTCATCATTTCTCCTTGACAGCGCTTTCATAACTGTAAAGCCGGATATTGACAGAGGGGTTATTACCGACTCAGCACCGCCGGCTATCATAATGTCGGCATCCCCACGCTGAATTATTTTAAATGCATCTCCTATGGCATGATTTCCTGAGGCACAGGCAGTTGCCACGGCGGAGTTGGGCCCCTTTGCTCCTGTCATCATAGAGACATTTCCGGCAGCCAGGTTAATTATCAGCATAGGTATGAAAAAAGGAGATACTTTCCTGTAGCCACCATCAAGATAGGCTTTATGGTAGTGCTCAATTGCGGGTAATCCGCCGATTCCTGAGCCTATATAGACGCCTGCTCTGTCAGCGTTTTCCTCGGTTATTTTTAATCCGGAGTCTTTTACCGCCATATCTGAAGCACCGATAGCAAAGTGGATAAATCTGTCCATCTTTTTGATTTCCTTGGGATGGATATAGCTCTCAGGGTCGAAATCATCAACCTCACCAGCTATCTGTACAGGAATTGACGGATCATTAAATCTAGTTATTCGCCTTATACCCGACTTACCGGCTATGAGCGATTGCCAGGATTTCTCCACCCCCGTGCCCAGAGGGGTTATTAGTCCCAGGCCCGTTATCACGACTCTTGCCTTTGCCATATACCTCCTTTACGTAAGTTTCAGCAGCTACAGAAATCTGAAATTTACTTACTGGCCAAGCTTGTTCTTTATATAGTTGACGGCATCCTCGACTTTGGTGATTTTCTCGGCGTCTTCATCCGGTATTTGAACTGAAAAAGCCTCCTCAAAAGCCATTACAAGCTCCACAGTATCAAGGGAGTCCGCCCCCAAGTCCTCTACAAATGAAGCCTCCGGTTTTATCTGAGCCAACTCTATTCCCAACTGCTTGGATATTATTTCTTTTACCTTTTCCTCAACATTTACCGACATTAAATTAACCTCCGTTTATTTTTATATTAATTTTTGTACCTGAAGCAGCATAAGTTAGCACTTTACATATACATTCCACCGTTTACGTGTATGACGTTGCCGGTTATATACATAGCCGATTCCGAGGCTAAAAAAGCCACTGCATTTGCAACATCTGTGACCTCGCCAAAGCGCCCCATCGGTATGGAGTTAAACATCTCCTCCTTGACCTTCTCAGGCAGCGACTCGGTCATAGCGGTTTTAATAAATCCCGGTGCTACTGCGTTAACAGTTATATTTCTTTTAGCGTATTCCTTAGCAGTGGTCTTTGTAAGTCCGATGATACCGGCCTTAGAGGCGCTGTAGTTGGCCTGTCCAGGGTTTCCAATGAAAGCAACTATAGAGGCAATGTTTACAATTCTGCCGTACCGCTGCTTAGACATAGTTTTAAGAGCTTCTTTAGAACACAGAAACACGCTCTTGAGATTTACATTTATTACGGCGTCCCAGTCCTCATCCTTCATTCTCATTATAAGGGAGTCTTTGGTAATGCCCGCATTATTGATAAGGATATCGAGGCGGCCAAATTCACCTGTAATGGCGGAAAACGCCTCTGCTACTTCTTTAGAATTTGATACATCAAATTTCACAGCAAGGGTTTTTACGCCAAGGGCTGCAATTTCGGCGGCGGTTTTTTGTGCCTCCTCAAGGTTAACGTCAGAAATTATCACATTGGCTCCCATTTGAGCCAATTCCGATGCTATCGCCTTTCCAATGCCTCTTGCTGAACCGGTTATCAGCGCTACACGATTTTTCATTCGGCTCTACCCCTCCTTAGTTTCACATTGAGCTTCCAATTTTAGCAAAAAAATAAAAAAATATTCTATAGTCAAAAAAATCACTCCTATTATAACCTGTTTTTATTGTTTTTGTACAGATGGCGGAGACTTTAAAAAGCAATTTGCTCAGGAGAGCCGTATCGCCTGATACCAAAGCGGAACTATTTATAAAGGTAAATAATTTTTTATTAAAATAAATATCCCTCTTGTATTTTAAATTTTTTGCAAATGATATATAATAAAGACGTAAATATAAGAAAAAGAGGTAGTCAACATTGGACAGAGACAGAGCGATAATGAAATGCAGAGATTGTGACAGCAAATTAGACCTCATAGTGAGGTGACGCTCGGTGGAATTACGCTGCATGGAATGTGGCGCACGCTTTCTGCTGTCTGATTATATAGACGAGATTGACTCCAACACATGGAACTACCTGTCAAACCGTTCGTGTGACTCTGTATAGCGAGATGATAATTTGTTAATTTATTATAAAATATATACACAATGAAAGGAGTTAACTAAACAATGGCGGCAAGATCCAGACCTAAGAAAAGTAAATCTGTAAAAAAGAGAGCGCGGCAGTCGCTTAAGAGGCAGTTAATTAATAAGATGACTATAAGCAGACTGAGGACACTTGCCAGAAAGGTTCAGGAATCCATTGCCTCTAACAATAAGGATGAGGCGCAAAAGCAGTTGATTGAAGCGGAGAGTGCTTTTTTCAAGGCCGCCTCCAAGGGGATGATCCACAGAAACACATCATCACGGAAGATTTCAAGGCTTGCCTCAAAGGTTGCTAACCTGGCTTGAGGGCTATTTATTTTTTAGTGTAACAACACTGATTGAGTGTTCTTTGATTTTTCTTTGAAGACTTTGCCTGAAAAGCCCTAACAGGTTTGCAGATGCCGATATGTTGCCGTCTGTTTCTCTTAGGGCTGCCAGTATCATAGAGCGTTCGTACTCAAACAGAGCGTCTTTAAGCGGTTTGATTTTTACGGAACCGCCGGTGTTGCCACTTGCTGTTGTTTTTTTCCTGATATTGACAGGAAGGTTTTCAGGGTTTATTATTCCGTGCCTCGATGTTGCCACGGCGTATTCTATGGCATTTTCAAGTTCTCTCACGTTACCGGGATAGGTATAATTGCTAAGTATCTCAAGTGCCTCCTGAGTAATTTCATACTTAAGTGCCATGTTATCCCTTTTTGAAAACTTATCCAGAAAATGCAGTGTCAGCAGAGGAATGTCCTCCCGCCTTTGCCTGAGGGCCGGTATATGGACAGACATTACGTTTAATCTGTAAAACAGGTCCTCCCTGAGCGTCCCCTGCCGCACTGCCGTCTCTATATCTCTGTTTGAGGCTGCAATGACACGGGCATTCATGGGATGAACAGATGAACTGCCTACCCTATAAAATTCCCCCTCCTGAAGCACTCTAAGAAGCTTAACCTGAAACTCCGGCGGGGTCTCGGTTATCTCATCTAAAAACAGTGTGCCGGAGGAGGCCGTTTCAAAAAATCCCTCTCTGTCCCTTATCGCTCCGGTAAAAGCACCTTTAACGTGTCCAAACAGTTCCGATTCGATTAACTCCCTCGAAATAGCTCCGCAGTTGACGGGCACAAAGCGCTCCTTGCGTCTTCCTGAGTTGTAGTGGATTGCCTTTGCCACAAGCTCCTTTCCCGTCCCCGACTCACCCGTTATTATAACGTTACAGTCACTTGTTGCAGTTTGTTTAATCAGCTTAAACACCTCATACATCCGAGTGCTTTTACCTACCATATTATCAACCCCATATGAGTGATGAAGTTCTCTCCGCAGTGCCTCGATTTCATCTATCAAGGTGGTTTTCTCTATCGCTCTTTTACACATGGTGCGAACCTGATTTATATTTAGTGGCTTAGTAAGGTAGTCATAGGCGCCGTTTTTGATAGCCTTCACGGCGGTCTCTATCGTTCCGTAGCCGGTTATAACTATCACCTGCGACACAGGGCTTTCCCTCTTTACGTGCTCAACCACATCCATACCGCTTAGACCGGGAAGATTTAAATCCGTTATGACTATTTCAAAAATCTCACGCAACAGCAGGGCGATGCCTTCCTCGGCAGTATGGGTAACTGTTACATCATAGCCCTCGCGCTTAAATAAAATCTCTAAAAACCGGCATATGTCCGGCTCATCATCTATAACCAATATCCCCGGCATTTCTTTACCCCTCTCCACTTTTGTTTACTTTTTATTGACTGGTATATGATAAAATTAAAACAATAAAAATTAAAATATCAGGAGGTTTGTATGAAGAGAAAGCTTGTGGTTTTATGGGTAGTGGTGTTAGCACTGCTGCTTAGTGCCGGAATGGTTTTTGCCGAGGGAGACAAGAAAAAAGGCGGCGGCAAAAAGGGCAAGGGTGCATCCAAGATTCTTTACGTTTGTGCTTGCGGGGATGAGTGTTCATGCAAAGGCGTTTTCACAAAGCCGGGGAAGTGTACCTGTGGGAAAAAAGCTGTTGCTATGCACATATTAAAGATTGAGGGCGATGAGGCCTTATTGTGTACTTGCGGAAAGGGCTGTATTTGTAAAATTGATCCAAACGACTCCACAAAGTGCGGATGCGGGAAAGATGTTAAAAGAGTCAGCCTCAAAGGGCTTTACGTCTGCAATTGCGGCGCTGATTGCGCGTGTAACACAGTGTCTAATAAGCCCGGCAAGTGTACATGCGGCACTGATATGAGAAAAGTTGAGTAATTATTTAAACATATAGGTTTAGTGTTGAAAGATTTGTACAGGATTTTCACATAAGAGACGGTGGGCGGCGGCTCCGCCGTCTCTGACTAAAAAAAAATGATGACTTACCTCATCGGAGTTAAAATTAAAAAATCAATGGTTCCCTTAAGTATATAATCATCAGCGGTGTATCTATAACTGCCAACTACCGCATAATTGTCAAAAACTGTTTTATTCAGAATAAACCAGGGTTGCAGATACCTAAAGCCGGTATCATTTGCGTGGGTAAGAATAAGTAAATCAAAATGCTTCCGGCTTATTTTACTGTCAATATCATTCAAAAAACTCTTATGTAAATCAGAAAACTCCATGGGGAAAATTTTTTTCAGCAATTTGTTTTTAGTAATTACTTTGTCGTAATAGTTGTTGAATCCGGAATCGTACACTCTTTGTCCATTGTTGAAAACCAAAAAATTAAACGGTTTTGATACCAGAACATTATTATGTTTTTTAATCAATTCCGACATATCTTCCCAAAAATCATGCGACTGTTTTGTTTTAAGTCTGGTAGTTGGGTCCTCTGTTAAAGAGGCAACCGGAAGCTGGAGACTACCTGTTCTGTTGGTAAACAAACCAAATGAATAATTAGTGTAAACTGTAACAGTTAATAACAATATAAGCAAAAAATTTGATTTAAAAGTTTTTATCTTTACACCTAATACATATACAAGAAAAAAGGGTAAAAACAACTGAAAATAATAAGACATCCATGCACCGGAATTACAGGCAAGCTTTAACTGCAGCGCACAAAGTGTTGTAAAGGCGGCATAGGAAAAAATGCTTACCTTATTTCTGTACAAAGGTTCTCTTAAATCTAAAATATTTATGTTGGCGGAAAATCCGCTAAAAAAATTGTACACAGCTTCTGCGTAGTCTTTTAAAAATAAATAATACATTGCAATCAATAAGTATGCAACAAGAGCTATGTTACATAAGACAAACATCCAACTCTGTTTTATCATGACACCAAAATTATAAGGCAGCTGGTTGAACTGTAACAGTAAAACGTTATAGAAGTAAGACTCATAAAAGGTATTCATAACTAATACGGATATCAAAAAAATTAATCCAAATAATAAAAAGTACAGCATAGCTCTTAATTTTGAAATATAAATAAATATATAAGATAAAACCACACAGATGCCCATGATAAAATATACTTTTGAATAAAAACCCAGCAGACTAAATAAAATACTAAACAAAATACTGAATATTGTATAATTGTAGCGCCACGGGATAATAATGCTTAATAAATACATAAATGTTCCAAAGCTGTCGGGCCTGATAATTGGGGTGGTATTGACCATAAATGCTGCATATTGAATTAATGCAGCTCCGTAGATGTAAATATAATTAAAATTTAGCCGGCGCATTACAATAATAAGGAGCATTACAGAGAATATTATAAAAATGCCGGATGTCATCCTGTGAGACAAAATGAGCGTGGCACTGTTATTGGAATACATTAGACTAATTACCTTGTGAACAGATATTACAACGTAGTTGTATGCAATACCGTAGATATTAATATACATTGGCTGGTTTGCAAAATCATACGGATTTCCACCTTTTAGCAATAAGTCGGTTGAAAGGACCATTCCCAATTCATCCTGCTCCAACTGATATGGATGATAAATAATAGTCAGGTGATATTTTAAAATATTTACTAAAAGAAGACTATAGAATGCTACAATCAGGATAAGTAAAATTTCTTTTAAATAGTATTTTCTTTCCACAAGTTATACACACATACATTACTTTGGCCACATCGGCACAATACCTACACAGTAAAAAAATGCCTCAGGATTGAAGTGACTACCGTCAAAACAATACCGTATAGCAAAGCCCAAAAAAAACCGTCTGTTTTAAATCCATCCACCATCTTATCAACTATAATGATAATGAAGGCGTTAATAACCAGCGTGAATAAGCCAAGAGTGAGAATATTAACAGGCAGGGTCAGAATAAGCAGAACCGGTTTCAGGATGAGGTTTAGAACAGCCAACAGAAGTGACACTATCAAAGGGGTTGTAAACCCTCTCATCCTGACCCCCGGTGTTATATAAGCAGAGACCAGTATGGCGGCGGACATTACAAGCCATAAAACTAAAATTTCCATATCTTTACAGACTATAACATAATCTTCGGATTTTTTTACAAAAAAAGGCCTTTACGGATAATTGATACTTTTTGTTTTTTAATACTTGAAATTGTTCAGGAGTTTTGCTTACAATATAAAGCAACACAGCTGATTTTTGTTCAAAACAGGGTGGATTATATACCTGGGGGAGTATAACTTTGGAAACTGCAACAGAAATAAACATAACGCAAAATTCACTTAAAGTACTACAGAGGCGGTACTTAAAAAAGGGGGAAAACGGACAGCCGGTTGAAACCCCACATGATTTATTTACAAGAGTGGCACATGCAATAGCTTCAAACGATTTAAACTACGGCAAGAGTTTTTCCGAGATGGAGCAATTGGAAAAGGATTTTTACGAGATGATGGCAGATATGAGTTTTCTTCC
Organism: Nitrospirae bacterium YQR-1; assembly: GCA_039908095.1. Classification (NCBI taxonomy): domain Bacteria; kingdom Pseudomonadati; phylum Nitrospirota; species Nitrospirae bacterium YQR-1. The sequence continues at coordinate 312,248 of JAMOBJ010000001.1, read as the reverse complement.
GAACTCTCCGACACTCATGAATGCCGGACGGCGTCTGGGACAGTTGAGTGCATGTTTTGTTATACCCATTGAGGACTCGATGGAGAGTATATTTGAGGCTGTTAAAAACGCAGCCATGATTCATAAATCCGGCGGCGGCACAGGTTTTAGTTTTTCCCGGCTCAGGCCCTCAGGCGATGTTGTAGGCTCAACCAAGGGGGTTTCATCAGGGCCGATTTCCTTTATGACCGTCTTCGATACGGCTACAGAGGCAGTCAAACAGGGCGGCACCCGGCGTGGTGCAAATATGGCCATTTTAAGAGTAGATCACCCGGATATAACAGACTTTATAACATGTAAAGAAAACAGCCGCAGGCTTAATAATTTTAACATATCGGTGGGCCTTACAGATAAATTTATGGATTCCGTCTTAGAGGACGGTGATTACGAGCTTATAAACCCGCGAAACGGCAAGGCCGTAAAGAAAATAAGCGCAGGATATGTTTTTGACCTCATCGTAAAGCACGCATGGCAAAACGGCGAGCCCGGCATTGTATTCCTTGACAGGTTAAATGAATCTAATCCGACCCCGCATATTGGAAACATTGAATCCACAAATCCTTGTGGTGAACAACCGCTGCTTCCATTTGAATCCTGCAACCTGGGTTCTGTAAACCTCTCAAAAATGCTCAGGAAATCCTCAACCGGCGCAATGGAAATTGACTATGCCCGTATCAGGGCAATCACCCATAAGGCCGTTCATTTTCTTGATAACGTTATAGATTTAAATAAGTATCCTCTTAAAAAAATTGAGGAAATGACAAAAGCAAACAGAAAAATAGGGTTAGGTGTAATGGGCTGGGCTGATATGCTTTTGCAATTAGGTATTCCCTATAACTCGGAAGAGGCGCTGTCAACCGCTGAAACTGTTATGAAATTTATACGGGATGAGGGAAGAAATGCCTCAGAGGCCCTTGCCGGAGAAAGAGGGGTTTTCCCAAATTTTAAAGACAGCATACATGACGGGAAAAGAAAACAAAGAAACGCAACAATAACAACAATAGCGCCAACCGGAACTCTTTCAATAATAGCCGGCTGCTCCTCAGGCATAGAGCCCATATTTGCCGTCTCATATGTTAAAACCGTGATGGACGGTACAAAGCTCTACGAGGTTAACCCATGGTTTGAGAAAATATCAAATGAGCGCGGGTTTTACTCTCTTGACCTTATGGAGGATATATCAACAAAGCCCTCGATTTCAGAGGTTTTTGACATACCGGATGACCTCAGAAGGGTCTTTGTGACGGCACATGACATCTCCCCTGAATATCACATAAGAATGCAGGGGGCCTTTCAGAAATATGTGGATAATGCTGTATCAAAAACCGTCAACTTCCCTGACTCGGCAACCGCAGGGGATGTTAAAAAAGTTTATATGTCAGCGTATAAATTGGGCTGCAAGGGTGTTACCGTCTATAGGGACGGCTCACGTGAGGGGCAGGTGATTTCAACCGCCTCAAAAGAAACCATGCCGGAGCCCACTGACGGAAAACACCTGAATCTGGACACAACTTTTAACACAGTGGCAAAGCTGACACCCAGAAAACGCCCAAAACTAATTAAGGGCACTACTGAGTCAACATTAACGGGCTGCGGAAACCTCTATGTCACAATTAATGAGGACGAAAACGGATTACCTTTTGAAGTGTTTAACCATATAGGTAAGGCAGGGGGGTGTGCCTCAAGCCAGTCGGAAGCCATAGGGCGGCTTGTCTCACTGGCGCTGCGGTGCAATATATCACCGGATGAGGTAATCTCCCAGCTTAAAGGGATTTCGTGCCATCAGCCGATATGGGCAAATGGCGGTAAAATATCCTCCTGTGCAGACGCAATAGCTAAGGCGATAGAGACTTACTGCAGCCACAGTGCGCATTTTAGTGAAAAGCCTAAGTCTATGGTAAACATGTCCATGGGGGCGTGCCCTGAGTGTGGCGGCGTGGTCGAGCACGAAAGCGGCTGTGCAGTTTGCCACGATTGCGGCTACACTAAGTGTATGTAACACTTCTGCCGGAGCGGAGACTGTGCTGGCCGGTCTGACTGGAAACCTGGGTTGTGGAAAAACCACAGCCCTTAATGTGTTTAAAGCACTTGGGGCGGTAACTGTCAGTGCCGATGAAATAGTTCACAGGCTTTTAGCTGAGCCTGCCGTTAAGCTCAGAGCCGGTGAGCTTCTTGGTGATATTTTTGATGCTGACGGCAAAATAAATAAACCAATGGTGGCAGCACTGGTTTTTAATAATCCTGCTTTACGCCGGGCCCTTGAGGGCGTTATTCTTCCTTTAGTAAAAGAGGAAATAATACATATCGGTTCTGCAAATAAAGAACGACTGGTTATTGCGGAAATTCCACTTCTTTTTGAGGATAGCTATACCGGTGTTGTTGATAAAATAATAACGATAATAAGTGACAGGGTGCTTCTTCCTGAGCGGTTAAAAAAGAGAGGATTTAGTGAAGAGGACATAGAGAGCAGACTGTCGGCTCAGATACCGGATGAGAAAAAGCTGCCCCTGTCGGATTTTGTTATAAATAACTCCGGCAGCCTTGAAGCGCTCGGCACACAGACAGCAGCCATATACACAAAACTCACAGCGCTTATTTAATACCAAGTTGCATTCAATCGTATAAAGGAGTACTAAGGAAAATGGAAATAGAGTGGACAGATGATTTAATAATTGGTGTTGATGTTATTGACACTCAACATAAAGAACTCTTCAGACGTATAAATGTATTATTTAAGTCTATAGAAACTAACGATTTAAGAGAGATAGCCAGGACATTTATATTTGTGAGGCAGTATGTCGATACTCACTTTGAAACCGAGGATGATTTTATTAAGAGTAATATTAACTATGAATACGGGATTATAAATTATGTGGAGCATAAGAGTGAACATGATGCGTTTATCAGAGATTTTACAGAGTTTGAGAAAATAAAAATAGGTACTAAAGGTGAAATATTCAAAATAGCAAAAGAATTTCAGCCGTGGATGCGGAACTGGTGGTATCAGCACATTAATGGTATAGATAAAAAAATGGGTAATATCTATAAGAAATCTCCTCCGTGTAACTCTAAAAAAAATGCCGGTTGGCTATAAAACCAACCGGCAAGGCAAAAGCATTTCTAATGAAATATTAATAAGTCAGGTCGGTAGCGTTATCTGCTCCTGAATCTACATTTCCATTGTTAGGCATAAAAAACGTACTTTGTAGCACATAAGAAGGTTGTTGCCCATTCTGGGTCAATTTCGTCCACTCAAAGTGAACGGAATTATAGCTCCTATTCCTATAAACCCTGTAAGTTGTGCCGTCATAAGTGCCGGCTTCACAAGTATAACCTACAACGTTACGCTTTGGGCTTGTTGTGCCCTGAAAACAAGTTAATCCGAACTTCTTGCAATCCAGGTTTGACGCTATTTTGTCACCTGTTGATTCACCGGTTGAGCCGGCAAGAGTAGAGACAAAAGTCAGTGCGGTGGCATACTGTCCCAAAGTTGTATCGGTAACGCCGGAGATGTCCCATAATGCATCAGTACTGGTACCAACATATACTCCCTGACCACTAAATGTTACCAGAGTGCTTCTTTTTGAAGTAAAATTAGTAATGTTGGTTCTCAAATTGTTGGCTGTCGTGTAAAGAGGGCTGCCTAAAGACGTTGATGAACCGGAGCCACTGGCTGTCACCTTAAATTCAAGAGCTGTAATGTTGTCAAAGGCGCTCCCTGAGTTAGCAGCAATACAATAAGTAATATTGTTTGAGTTAGTGTGTAAGTATGGAAGGTAGAATCTTACATAACTACCTGCATACAGTTCACTGCTACTATAGACTGAGATTGCTGCCAACAGACAAAAACAAATAAAAACTGAAAGAAAGATTTTTTTCATTTCTAACCCCCTGAATTTTAAATTTCCGAGACTATAGCATTATTATAATTTATTTGTAAAGATATATTCACTTTATTTGCAAAGATATGTTCGCTGCCGCAGGTTACTAACACCACATTTCAATAACTATGTTATAATAAAGCCCGTTTATATGAGATATTTTAATTTACTATATGACTCCACAGTAGGCCTGACTAAAATAGGCAGATATAGGATATTGCATGAGCTTGGGCAGGGGGCCATGGGGCTTGTCTATAAGGGTGTGGATACTATTATTGACAGAGTGGTTGCAATCAAGACAATCAAAATCGGCAAAGCCATAACTAATATCAATTTAAGGGATATGCTCAATCTATTTTATCAGGAGGTGAGAATAGCCGGAAAGCTATCTCATCCCAACATAGCAACCATCTTTGACGTTGGTGAATATAACGACATTCATTATTTCGTAATGGAGTATGTTGACGGCATTAATCTAAAAAGCATAATTTTGGAAAAGGCCTCTTTTAAACTCATTGAAAAGGTGGGATTACTTATCCAGATAGCCAATGCGCTCCACTATGCACACCAAAGAGGAGTAATTCACAGAGACATTAAGCCTGCCAATATTATGATTGTCTCAGACGATAAGAAAGTAACAAAGGATTATCAGGTGAAGATTATGGACTTTGGTATTGCCATGCTCTCCTCCTCAAGCTCCCCTATCGGTAAACCTTCTTCAGAGAGAATCCTGGGAACACCCTCCTACATGTCCCCTGAGCAGATATCCGGTCTGGAACTGGACAGACAAACGGATGTTTTCTCCCTGGCCTGCCTTACGTATGAGTTTCTTACGGGAAAGAAGCCTTTTGTGGCACCTGCGCTTCCTGAACTTTTTCATAAAATTAAAACCTTTAACCCTACGCCTCCACATGCTATTGACCGTAATATTCCTGAAAATCTCAGCAAGTGTATATTAAAGGGGCTTGAAAAAAACAAAGACAACAGATATCAGTCCGCAGGTGAATTTGCCGATGACCTTGAAATTTTTCATAATCAGGAAGAGTTACACGAAACTCAGAGACTTGATCTCTCTAAAGAGTATGCAGATAAGGACTTCCTGCAAAGCCTCAAGAGAAATTATGCTTTTTTTTCTGATTTCTCTATTGATGAACTTAACAAGATTTACAACATCAGCCTCAAGTTGACATATAAAAAGGGAGAGGTTATTTTTAAGGAAAACACCGTAGGCAGTAAGATGTATATAATAATCTCCGGCCAGGTGAAAATCACTAAAAAGTTTGACGACTCCAGCCCTGAGACTGTACTAAATGTACTGAAATTAGGCGAGTGTTTTGGGGAGATGTCTCTTATATCGGCAGCTCCCAGGTTTGCCGCAGCCATAGCGGAAACCGATTGTAACCTCATTGCCATAAACGAGGTTATCCTCAGAACCTCCGAGCCTAAGCTATGTTTAAAACTCTATAAAAACCTGGCCATCATCCTCACAGAAAAACTCAAAAAAAGCGATGCCAAGGTAAACGCCCTGCTGGCAAGGATGAAAAACTAACACAGTTACTCGAGGAGGCTATGCGTATTAGTTCGGAACATATACAACGCTACTTCGATGGCCGTGCAATTTACGCTTTCTTGTGTTTTGATCATCGCAACACAAACTACGAGTGTTTGACACTGCTGTGGCCACTGTGGTAACCTCTAACGTCTTATGAACACCACCAAAGAAAATAAAAGCAATTTAACTCTGATAGTGGGAGCCGGAGTGACAGGTCTTACAGCAGGGTACTTATTGTCTAAAGCCGGGAAGAGGTGTTTAATTGTTGAGAAGGAATCTTCGGCGGGCGGGCAGTGCCGCTCATTTACTCTTGACGGCATAGTGTTTGACCTGGGCCCTCACGTGCTGTTTCCCAATCCGGGAGCCGAGGCCGAGGAATTAATATTCGAGCTCTTAAAGGAAGAGCCTCTGATTACCAGAAGATGGAAATTCGGCATAGTCAACGGCAATAAATCATGGACTATGCCCGCAGGTATTATGGATTTGTTGTTTTACCCATGGATTATAAAGAAGCAGATATTGCAATCGTATCTTAAGAAAGGGCAGATAAATCCAAAAGAGCTTATATCGGCGGAGGCGGACATTACAGCAAAATTCGGTCATGTTTATTATAACCAAGTGCTGGGCCCTATGATCCATAAAAAAGCACTTATGCCTGCCGGCTCAGTACATGCCGACTGGATTGCACGTGTGGACAGGGATATCCGTCACCACAAGGAACCATTCAGAGACCCTCACGCCGGTGGTATCCTGCATAAAGTTAAATACATCATTAATGCCATTTATAAGAAGTACGTATATCCGGCAAACGGATTTCAGTCTATCCCAAATCAGTTGCTTCAAAGATATAAAGAGGCCGGAGGCGATATAATATTAAATTGTAAAAAGATAGGGCTTGAAAAAAATGAAGACCGTATTACAGCGGTAATCGTTGACGGCAACAAGTACCATGTTGAAAATGTTCTCTGGAGCGCCTCTGCAAATCAATTAAACACGCTATTAGGTGTCCCATCTCTGAATTTCCACTATGCCAATATAACAAACGTATTTCTTACCTACGAACAAAGACGCCTAAAGAAAAGACCGCTTCTCTATGTTTACTACACAGACCCCTCTTATATATTTAAGAGGCTATACTACCCGTCAAACATTTTTGGCGACAATACAGCCGCGGCGAAAGAAGGCATTTGCCTTACAATTCATGAAACACCGGAAGTCTCCGCTATGACGGATACCGGACTTGTTAAAAGGTGCACGGCTGATTTAGAAAGGGCGGGAATATTTAAAGCTGAGAACCTGCGCAACTCTCTGGTTGTCCGGCTGGGTAACTCTATGCCGCTTTACGGCCTCGATTACGAGGTGCAGCTTGAAAGAAATTTTGCAGAAATCAAAAAATATAAAAATCTGTACTCTATTGGCAGATTAGGCGGTTTCTTCTTCTGTATGACCCCTCCCGCCGTATCTCAGGGTATTAAATTTGCTAATCATATACTAAAGGAGCCTGAAAATGAAGGATAATGTGCTTGTAACCGGTGCCGCTGGATTCATTGGCTTTCATCTGTGTAAAAGACTCCTTGATGAGGGAAAACCTGTATCAGGCATAGATAATATGAATAATTATTACGATGTTAAAATAAAAGAAGACCGGCTTAGCCAATTAACAAAACACAGCAGCTTTAAGTTTTATAAGTGTGAGCTTTCCGACAGGGAAACCACTTCTAAAATCTTTGAAGAGGGATTTGACGTGGTTGTAAATCTTGCTGCTCAGGCCGGTGTAAGGTATTCTTTGATAAATCCATACTCTTACATTGACTCCAATGTAATGGGTTTTTTAAATATCCTCGAGGGTTGCAAAAACACGGGGGTAAAGCACTTGGTCTTTGCCTCATCAAGTTCCGTCTATGGAGCAAACACGCAGATGCCCTTTGCAGTCACCCAAAATGTTGATCACCCGGTTTCTTTATATGCTGCAACAAAGAAGTCTAATGAGCTCATGGCTCATGTCTATAGTAGCCTGTACAGGCTGCCGGCAACCGGACTTCGTTTCTTTACGGTTTACGGTCCATGGGGGCGCCCTGATATGGCCCTTTTTCTTTTCACAAAAGCTGTCATTGAGGGAAATCCCATTAAGGTCTTTAACTTTGGAAATATGAACCGTGATTTTACCTACATTGATGATATAGTTGAGGGGCTGGTGAGGGTAATAAAGAAAATCCCTGAACCATCAGCATACTGGAACAGTGAAACCCCTGACCCTTCTATTAGCTTTGCTCCATACAAACTCTATAATATCGGCAACAATCAACCTGTGAAACTACTTGATTTTATTGAAATAATTGAGGAGCTGTTAAACAAAAAGGCTGTTAAGGAGTTTTTACCGATTCAGCCCGGCGATGTGCCCTCCACATATGCAGATATTGACGCTCTGACACAGGATTTTGATTTCACACCAAAAACTCCACTACGTGAGGGAATTAAAAATTTCATAGATTGGTACTCCGGCTATTACACTGTATAGTGCCCTGTTTTTTGACTTCTATATCAACATGCTATTGCAAGTTGCAGCCGGAAGTAATACCCAGTTGGTATGAGGGGGCTGTCCTTTATATTTCTATCATAGTATCTATAATCCGGTGCACTTGGTTGTCGAAGATAGTGCGGGCATCGAGAATCAGAGTATCGTCCTTAATTCGTCCAATAATCGGCGTCTTTTTGGTATTTCTTATAAGACGCTGCAGTTGTTGCGCAGACAGAGTTGAATGCTTAATTAGCAGGGTAAATGTTTTAAATTTAACACCGGGCAGAGAGCCCCCTCCAGCCTCGGATTCATCTTCCTTAACTGTTACGGTTAGTGAGGTGAGGGCATTTAAACCCTCTTGTATTTTAAGTGCCCGCTCCTTTATTTTTTCAACATCTCCCAGAAGCATTCCAAGAATCGGGATATTTTCAGTTACCCCCTCTGCGGCGGCATAATCCATAAGCACAGACTCCATGGCTGATATGGTAAATTTATCCACTCTAAGGGCTCTTGCAAGCGGGTGCTTTCTTAATAGCTCTATATACTTTTGCCTGCCTGTAATAACACCGCACTGGGGGCCGCCAAGGAGTTTGTCTCCACTAAAAGTTACAATGTCAACACCGGCTTTTACCACCTCACTCACTACAGGCTCGGTGTGAATACCCCAGGGACGCAGATCAACAAGGCAGCCGCTGCCTAAATCATACATCACAGGTGTTGACGTCTTTTGCGCTAGTTTTACCAGGCCGGCAATTTCAACCTCGCCGGTAAAACCGGTCACTGTAAAGTTTGAGCGATGAACCTTTAAAATCACTCCGGTGTTTGCGCAGACAGCACTTTCATAGTCATAGAGATGTGTTTTGTTGGCAGTGCCGACCTCTTTAAGGATAGCCCCGCCTGCCGCCATTATGTCAGGAATGCGAAAGGAGCCGCCGATTTCTATCAGCTCCCCCCGACTGACTATCACCTCTTTCTTAATGGAAGTAAGTGCAGTTAAGGCAAGAAACACGGCGGCGGCATTGTTATTTACCACCATGGCATCCTCGGCCCCCGTCAGTTCCTTTAGTATTGTATTTAAATGGACATGACGCTTGCCGCGCCCGCCTGCTTTCAAATCGTACTCAAGATTGGAGTACCCGGAGGCTATGTCGTTGAGGTGTTTAAGCGTGGTGCCGCTAAGCGGCGCTCTGCCAAGGTTTGTATGAATCACTATGCCGGTTGCATTTATTACCGCTCTGAGGCTGTATAAGCCTATATCGGAAAGCTTTTTCTGTATATCATCGAACAAATTGCCGGAGTCATGGCTATCAGGAGTATCTTTAAGCAGCATTGAACGTCTTTCCCCGATTGCTTCTCTGATTGCCTTTAGGAGAAATTTGCGGGGATAAGCGTTCAGCCAGCGCTGGCCTTCCTCCGATTGAAGTACTGCATCAACCGAGGGAAGTCCCCTTAATGTTTTATTCCAGATTTGTTGCATCAATAAACGGCATAGTTTGAGTGGTAACCTTCGGCATTATGCCGTTCCACTTTTCTATGGCCTTCATGTTGGCCTCAATTCTTCTTAGTTTGATAAGATCCGGGGAGATGTTTTCTTTCTGAAGCCTTAACGCCTCAGCCTCAGCCTTTGCCTGTGCAATCTTCTGGTCAGCTTCAATCTTTATCCTGTCAAGGTCACGCGAGGCCTTTAGTGCCAACTGCTCAGCCGTCTGCTTAGACTCGATGGCTTCCATAAAGAGCTTTGAAAATGCAAAGTTGACTATTGAAAATTCATCTACTATAATATTATGTTTATGCAGTCTTTCCATAAGGCCGTCTTTCATCTCAGTGCTCACAACCGGTCTTTTGGCTATTAACTCCTCAGCAGTGTATCGTGCCGCTACCGCCTTTACTACTTCCTGAAGGGCAGGGTCTATGATTCTTTCCTTGTAGCTGAGACCGATATTTTGATAAATAATGTTTGCCTTATCCGGCAGGATGTGGTAGTTAATAGCGATTACTGTAGTAACCTCCTGTAAATCACGCGATGAGGCGTCTGCATTAGTCTGCGCTTTGTGCACCTTTACATCCACCTTCACCACTTTTTGCACTACTGGAATTACCACATGGAGTCCCTCGGAAAGAACAATAGGCTGCACTGCTCCAAAATTAAGCACAACGCCCCTCTCGCCTGCTCCTATTGTTACAAATGGATTTATTGCAAGAAGTACAAAAAATCCCACTATCAGTAAGGCAATAACAAGATAACTCTTCTTAAAAACCGGTTTGGGAATTCTGGGTTCATACCCGTCAAAAATACCTCCTGGCATATAACCTCCTCTTTAGAGCCTTTTTTTTATATATTGCAAAGCTGATTCAAAAATCGCCCTGCCATCGGTATTGCTAAGTATCTCCTCTGAGCATCTCTCAGGGTGGGGCATCATACCAACCACGTTACCTGCTGAATTTGTAATCCCTGCAATATTTAGTATTGAGCCATTAGGGTTACCGTCGCCGTTTTCCTCTCCGTCACTTTTGCAGTAGGTAAAGGCGATGCTATTGTGCTGTTTTAGCTTGTCTATGGTCTGCACATCAGCATAGTAATTACCCTGTGCGTGGGCTATGGGGATTTTCAAAATTTGCCCCTCTCTAAGGGTGGAGGTAAACGGAGTGTTTGTATTTTTAACTTTGATATAAACATCTTTACAGATAAATTTCAAGTTCTTGTTACTTAACATGGCCCCCGGCAGCAGGCCTGCCTCAAGGAGTATTTGAAAGCCGTTGCAGATACCGATAACGGGGCCGCCTGCGGCTGCAAAGTCAGACACCGCCTGCATTATGGGAGAAAATCTTGCTATTGCCCCGGCTCTCAGATAGTCTCCGTGTGAAAAACCACCGGGAAGCACTATAACGTTAACATCCTTTCCCAGTGAGGTCTCCTTATGCCATACAAACCCGGCATCGGCTCCGCAGACGTGCTTTATCACGTGATAGCAGTCATGGTCACAGTTGCTGCCGGGAAATACCACTATTGCAAACATCAGCTGCCCACACATCCTTTGCTTATGTTATTTTACTATAATCAGCATCGTTGCCGCATACTAAAACGTACTGTGTATTATGCTATATTATTGCAGCTCTTTTGTCAAGAAGACGAGATTTGTAGTTATACCAAGTTGCAGTCAATCGTCTAACTTCGTTGGCTTGAATCACAAGCTCAGGGGCGTACTCTCCGAGCGTCGCCAGCTCCCAGCCGCCTATTTGCATAGTTTTTTGATGAGGCAATTGTCACTCTTGACATAAGCCCGTAGAAAACGTAAAATTGTCAGATAAGTAGAATTACAAAAATGCCGCAATTACAAAATCATATAGTCTGTTTTTGGGTTTATTACCCTGTGGAGCTCTCTGAATGCCTGGGACAGGGCGTGGTTTACAGGACAGGGTAGTGGCATGAAGCGCAAATTTTATTTCATCTTATCCGATATGCTAATCATAGCAGCGTCTTTTTATTTGTCTTTTTATATCCGGTTTGATTTCTCAATTGATACTGTGGATAAGTACCTTCAACTCATATTGTTTTTCCTGCCGATTTTCATGATTGTAAAAATATCCACATTTTATGTATTCAGAATCTACAGTATCACATGGCGATATGTCGGACTAAACGATTTGTGTAAGATAGTCAACGCCTTAATAACCGCTGAGATGGTCCTCATAGGGGTCATATATTACATGTTTTTGACGGAAACGCAGCGATTATCGGGGAGCGGCACGATGTTTCCCCGCAGTATAATAGTCATAGACTGGATTTTGTCATTATTCTTTATGTCTGCCATAAGGATATCCAAGCGCCTCTACCATGAGATACTAAGCCGGAAACGGAGTAAAGAGGGCAAGAACACGATAATAATCGGAGCCGGCAACTCCGCCGAAATGCTTGTAAGAGAGATATCAAGGCAACTGGTGCCGGAATTTAATGTAATAGGTTTTCTTGATGATGATCCCAATAAAATCGGCGCTTATGTTCACAGCATTAAGGTACTTGGAAAAATCGAAAAACTCCGCGATTTTATATATAAACACAACATTGCGGTGGTTATTATTGCAATAACCAATCTTGATTACGGGGCACTTAAGAAAATATATGAGATGTCGAGGGGCTCAGGCATAAAAAACATAAAAATCACACCTATGATGCACGGTGACAACAACGTAAACATAGCTATCAATTCACTGGAGGATTTGAAAATCGAGGACCTTATCGGAAGACAGGTGATAAAGC